>JAVKSL010000013.1:0-44417 GCA_039583695.1 Acidimicrobiales bacterium
CCCCGCCCCCACCACCCCGACAACGTCCGGCACGTAAGGCCCCCGCATGAGGAGACGACCGCTGGTGCGACGGTTGGTGAGCGGCACGGCCGTCGCCGTGGTCCTGGCCGCGGCTGGTGGCGGCGCCTGGATAGCCACCCATTCCTCCGGGCCCACGTTCGTCACCGGGGTTGCCCAGCGCGGGACCGTTGATCAGACGCTGGCCCTGGAGGGCACCATCGAGCCAGTTGATCAGGCCGACGTCGACTTCCCGGTGGCCGGAACCGTTGCCACGGTGAACGTGGCCGTCGGGCAGCGGGTAACGGCCGGATCGCTTCTGGCAACCCTCCAGACAGCCCCACGGACCGCCGCGGTCGACAAGGCGGAGTCCACCCTGGCCTCCGACCAGGCCCGCCTCAGCACGGCGGAGAACCCCCCTGTCACCACCTCTGCCGGGAGCGCCGGCTCGTCGTCCGGGGCTGGCGCCTCTACTGGGAGCTCCCAGGTCTCCACCGCCGGAACCAAGCTCAGCGCGGAGGAGAGAATCGCTGCCCAGGCCAGCACCAGCGAGAAAGCAGCCCTGCTCCAAGCCGAGGCGGCCTGCGGGGCGGCGGGGTTGAAGGCGTCGACCTCGGGCACCAGCGCCACCTCACCCAACCAGGGCTCAGGAACTGGCGCCAGGAACGGTAGCTATCCGGCAATCACAACGAGCTACGCGCCTCGCGGCACCGGGAGCCGGCCCACCACGACACCCACCACCACGACACCCACCACCACACCCCAGAAACCCTCGGGTCCGAGTCAAGCCGATGCTGCGTGTCTTGCTGGCATGGAGCAGGCCAGCGCAAACGAGCTCAGACTCTCCGCCGACCAGCAAAGCGTCGCGTCAGCGGAGGGCGCTCTGGCCAGTGCTCTCTCAAAGAGCACCAAAGCTGCCCAGGCTGCCGGGCCAAAAATTGCGCCGGCCACCGCCTCCAGGCCGACCGGCGGGGCAGGTGCCCAACCGTCGGCAGCCACACTGGCGTCAGACCAGGCGGCAGTAGACTCGGCCGAAGCCCAGCTGGGCACAGCAGCCCAAGCCCTGGCAGCATCGAGGCTCCTCGCTCCCGTCTCGGGGACCGTAGCCCTGGTGAAGGTGGTGCCCAACGAGCACGTTCCGGCGGGTGCCACCTCGGTGAAGACTGCGGTGTCGAGCGCTGCCGCAAGCTCGGCGACTGCACTCGCAGCATCCTCAGCACAGATCGTGATCGTCAGCGACAACGCCATGGAAGTGCAGGCTGCGCTCAGCACCACCCAGGTTGGGCAAGTCAAGGTCGCAGACCCGGCGACCGTTCTCCCCGCCGGGTCGAGCACGCCCATCCGGGCTACAGTGGTCCAGCTGGACCTGGCCGGAGCTGAGAGCACAACAACCGCCGCCGCATCCTCCACGACAACCGATGTGACCTTCCCGGTCACGCTGGCGCTGCAGGGCGACCCCTCATCGCAGGGACTTCGCGCCGGGATGAGCGCCAGCGTGGCCGTGATCATTGCTCAATCCTCGAACACAATCACCGTTCCCACCTCGGCCGTGCATACCTTTGGCAGCCGGCACTTCGTCTACGAGGTCCACAAGGGAAAGGAAGTCGTTGTGCCAGTCGGCGTGGGAGCCATGGGCAACAGCCTCACCCAGGTAACCAGTGGGGTCAAGCCTGGCGACCGCGTGGTCCTGGCAAACCTCCGCACTCCCATCCCCACATCGGGGTTGCCCACAACCCGCCTTGCCGCCCGGGCTCTGTCTGGAGGCGGGAACGGAGCGGCCTTCTTCAGAGCTGCCCGAGGTGCCGGGACAGCCGCAACCGCTCAGCCGAAGCCCGGCACCTGAGGCTCCCCTGCCCGGACAACCTCACCTATAGTGCTGCGGAGGCCTTGGCGCATCGGCCCATGAGAGGGAGACTGGTTTCCAAATGACGGCAGTGCGCCTGAGGCGCCAGCATTGGGCGGTACTCGTGCTGGTGGCGGTGCCGGTCCTGGCGTTTGCCGTCGCCGCGGCGGTCGGGCACATGTCCATCAACGGCGACAACGGCATACAGAACTTCCCGTTGAGGGTCCTCGTAGCCAAGGACCTCCGCTCGGGCCACCTCCCGCTGTGGGACCCCTACATATGGAGTGGCACTCCCCTGCTGGCCAGCTTCAACGCCGGGGCCGTATACCCGCTCACGCTGCTTTTTGCCATCATGGCCTCGCTGCCCGCCTGGGTGCTCACCCAGATCGTGCTCTACTCGGTGGTCTCGGTGGGAACGTTCGTGCTCTTCAGGTCCTCCGGCCGCTCGGTGGCAGCCGCGATGGCCGCTGCAGCCAGCTTCTCGTTTGCAGGATTCCTCAGCTCCCAGATCGGCCATGTGAATGCCATCGAGGCCGCGGTGTGGACGCCCTGGCTGCTGTTCGCCGTACGCAAGATCGCCTTCTCCGAGCACCACCGTGGGCTCTGGGCCGGCCTGCTGGGCATCGGAGTGGCGATCGTCGTCGTGTCGGCCAGCCCGAACACCTTCGTCGACGACCTCATCGCGGTGGGCTTCTACGCGATCTGGCTGTGCCTCCGCCACCGCCACCGGGCTGGCTCGATCCTGGGCCTCACCCTCGCCGCTGGCGTCGTGGGGGGGCTGCTGGCAGCGGTGCTGTGGGCGCCTGGACTCGCCTGGGAAGCCAGGAGTCAGCGCTTCGGGGCGTCGTACAGCTTCGTGGCCACCGGGTCACTGCCACCCAAGCTCACCATCCTTTCCGTCCTGCCCTGGCTGATTGGCGGCAACGGCAACTTCGGGACCGCTCTCTACGCCGGGCCATACAACCTGACCGAGCTCAACGGCTACATCGGCCTCCTCCCGCTGATGGCGGCCTGCGGGCTGCTGGCCTCGCGCTTTCGGCACCATCGCCTGCGAGGAGACTGGCTCGGGTGGTACGTGCTGGTGGCGCTGGGCCTGATCCTGGCATGGGGCGGGGACACCCCCATAGGGCACCTCCTGTACCACATTCCCTACTACGGCCAGCTGCGCGACGAGAGCCGCAACCTGCTCCTTGTCGACCTGGGGCTGGCCGGTCTGGTGGCCAGCTGGATCGACGTGGCGATCCTGCCCCTACGTGCTGGGAAGCACGAGGAGACCACCCCGGACACTTTCCGGCTGCGGCGCACCGAGGTAGCCTGGACACTGCTGCCGGTGATCGGCGTGCTGGTCGTGTGGGCCTTTTTCGTGGTGGACCCCAGGTTCGTGACCGTCCGGCTGGGCGCAGCGGGACTGAGTCACATCGGCGCCCAGAAGCTGGACCTGACCATCAGCGCGGTGATCGCCCTTTGCGCCGCGGCCGCGGTGATCGGGGCCTCGCGCATCAAGCCGGCGCTGCGAATCGGCGCCATCGGCGCGGTCATAGCCGTCGACCTGTTGGTCTACAGCGCCCAGCAGTACACCTTCATGACCACCCCGACGTCCCTGCTGAAGGGCACGACTGCCCAGGAGCGCCAGCTGGCCGCGATCGCCGGGCCGGGCCGGCGCATCGCCTTCGAGGACCCCGCGATGCTTCCCACCCTCTACGAGCTCGAGCTGGCCGGCCTTCCCGACGACAACATCATCGAGGGCGTGCCAAGCGTCAACGGGTACGGCACGCTGATCGGCGCCACCTATCACAACCTCACCGGCACCCATGCCATCGCCACCATTGCCCTCACCGCAATCGCGGATGGGGCCCTTGACCAGCTCAACGTGGGAGTGCTCGTCACCCCCGGCCCGGCCCTGGGCCCCCCCCAAGCAGGCCTGAGCGCTGCGCTTGCCAAGGGCAGGTGGGTATCCGCGGGAAGCCTCGGTGAGTACTCGCTCTGGCGCCCTGCACAGAGCTTTGGAGCCGTGTGGACCGACCCGGCAACGCCGGGCACCAAGATCAGTGGCCTGCGCCAAGGCCCGCAAGACGCCTGGAGCGCCACCATCTCGACCACAGCTCCAACCGAGGTGGTCCGCAGCGTCGCCTTTGCGCCAGGTTGGTCGGCCGTGCTCTCCGACGCATCCGGCACCACCCAAACCGTCCCGGTCGCCCGAGACGGGTTGGTGCAGGGGGTCCACGTCCCCGCCGGGGTCACCCACATCTCCTGGGTCTACAACGCTCCCAGCCTCAAGGCCGGCATAGCTCTCACCGCCCTCGGTGCCCTCGTGGCCGCGGGCATGGCTATCGCGGACCCAGCTTTGGAGATGCGCAGGCGGAAGCACAACCTAGCTCGAGGCTAGGGCCCCTAGGAGAACAACCCGGGCGGCGAAGCCACCCAAATGCGGTCCTCATCAGGGCTATAGCTTTGCCCGCCACCCAGGTTGTTCTCTGCCAGGCCCTTAGGCGGAGCCGACCAACATCCGGGCAACCGCCTGTATTGCCAGCTCGTAGCCCAGGCCCCCGAAGCCCACGATGGATCCGCTCGCTACCGGCGCGACCACCGAGGTGTGGCGCCAGGGCTCGCGGGCGTTCGGGTTGGAAAGGTGGAGCTCGACCACCACTCCGTCGTATGCGGCCAGGGCGTCGGCCAGCGACCACGAGTAATGGGTGAGCGCCCCGGCATTCACCACGATCGCCGCCACCCGCCCGGCTGCCCCATGCACCGCCTCCACGAGGACCGCCTCGGAGTTGGACTGCAGGTGCTCCAGCACCAACCCCTGTTCCGCCGCAACCGCACCAGCCACAGCCACGTGCTCGGCGAGGGTTGAGGTTCCGTACACGGATGGCTGACGCGTGCCCAACACATCCAGGTTGGGCCCGGACAGCAGCAGGACCCGCTTCGCGGTAGCGGGCACGGCGATCGGGGCCACGCTCAACTCGATTTTTCCCAAGATCAAGCCTCCCTCAGGACGCCAAGCACCAGCTCAGGGCTCACGTGATTCACGACCTCCAAACCCTCAGGGCCGTCGAGGACAAAGGTGAGGCCGTCGGTAACCTTCTTGTCCCTGCCCATCAGGTCCACCAGCTGGGCTGGCGCGACCCCGTGCGGTGGGCGCGAGGCCAGGCCGTAACCCTCGACCAGGGCACGGTGCTCGGCAACCCGCTCGTCGCCAATGCGCCCCAGCCGCCTCGCGAGCAGGGCCGCAAAGACCAGACCCACCCCCACCGCCTCCCCGTGGCGCAGGGAGCCGGGTACGTCATCCGCCCAGCCGGCTGCCTCGAGGGCATGGGCGAGGGTGTGACCGTAGTTGAGGAGCGCCCGGCGGCCGGAGTCCCGTTCGTCCGATGAGACGACGGCGGCTTTAAGGGCGACGCAGCGGGCCACCCGCTCCTCGATGGGGAGCTCGGCGAGCATCCGTGGGTCGAGAGCGGCCGGGTCCAAGAAGGCGTACTTGGCCATCTCGCCCAACCCGCTTCGGTATTCCAGCGCCGGTAGGGTTTTTAGGGTCTCTGTGTCGCAAAGAACGGCGACGGGCTGCCAGAACGCTCCGACCAGGTTCTTTCCCTCCGGCAGGTTGACCCCGCACTTGCCGCCGATGGCCGCGTCAACCTGGCCGAGCAGCGTGGTGGCCACGTGCACCACCGCGACCCCGCGGTGCCAGCTGGCCGCAGCGAATCCGGCCAGGTCAGTGACGACTCCCCCACCGACTGCGACGACCACGTCCTGGCGGGTAAGGCCTGCGGCGGCGAAACCACGGCAGAGCACCTCCAGGGTGCCGAGCGACTTGGCCGCCTCACCATCAGGGACCGTGATCGTGGTGGACTCGATGCCTGGGTCCACGCTCCAGCCCACCCGCTCCTGGGTGACCACGACGGCACGCCGAGCCTTCGGTGGCAGCACCGCTGCGAGCTGGTGGCGGGCGCCGGCGCCTACCAGGACGTCGTATGACCTCTCGCCCAAGCCGACCGGAACCGTGATCATCGGGGCCTCATGCGGACTCCGAGGCCGGTCAGGACCGCCTCGGCGACCTCCGCGGCGTCCAGGTCGTCCACGTCGATGGTGATGTCGGCCAGCCCGGCGTAGATCGGACGGCGGGCCTCGTCGATGCGGCGCAGGGCGTCGGCAAGCGTTCGACTGGGCCCGGTCGCCAGGAGGGGCCGTTCGGCGGGCCCGAGGTCTCCTGGGACCGCTCCCGACGAGCCTCCAAGCCGCAGGGCCAGGGTTACAGGCTCGGCGCGAAGCCACACCACGGGGCCCCCCCGCCCCAGCAGCCAGCGAGTGGAAGGGGCGAGCACCGCCCCGCCACCCACCGAGATCACCGCCGGAGACTCGTTGGCCAGGGCCGCCTCGACGACCCTTGCCTCCTCCGCCCGGAAGGCCGCCTCCCCGTCGGTGGCGAAAATCTCCGCGATCGTGCGGCCGGTGGCAGCACATACCTGGGCATCCGTGTCGACGTGCGGACGGGCGAGCCGTTCAGCCACGAGGGCTCCCACCGTCGTCTTGCCGGCACCCATCATCCCGATGAGCACTAGGTGGTCTGGCACCGGCCGAGCCGGGGTCGAGTGCTCAGACATTCCGCTCGAGCTGGATCGGTGGGGCAGCCGAGGGGGTCTCGTCGAGGGCGGCCAGAAAGCCGGCATGATTGCGCAGCACCTCGGCCATGGAGTCCCCGCCAAACTTTCGAAGGGCTTCCCTGGCCAGGATGAACGCCACCATTGTCTCGGCCACCACACCCATAGCGGGCACGGCGGTCACGTCGGTGCGTTCCTTGAATGACACCGTCTCGGCCTTGGTGACCACGTCGACTGTCTTCAGGACCGGGCGGTTGAGGGTTGCGAGGGGCTTCATCGCCGCGCTGACCACGATCAGCCCTCCTGTGGACATCCCGCCCTCGACCCCCCCAGCCCTGGTCGTCTCCCTGACGTAGCCGCCCGCGCCCGGTGCCCCAGGCTCCCAGGCAATGGCGTCGTGGGCAACCGATCCCCGCCTGGCCGGGGTCGTGTCCCCGTCGCCGAGCCAGACCGCCTTGACCGCCTGGATGCTCATCAGGGCTTGTGCCAGCAGGCCATCCAGCTTGCGGTCCCAGGCCACGTGGCTGCCCAAGCCCACCGGCACCCCGTAGGCCAGCACCTCCACCACACCCCCGAGCGAGTCGCCATCCTTTCTCGCCGCCTTCACCTCGGCGATCATTGCCTCGGCCACCTCGGGGTCGAAACAACGCACCGGAGAGGCGTCCACTGCTTCCAGATCCTCGGGCCGGGGCCGGGTGACGCCCGTCGCCACCACCGCTCCCAGCCGGACCACGTGGGACACCACCTGGACACCGAGATGGGCCAGCAGCGCCTTGGCACAGGTGCCGGCGGCCACGCGGGCTGCCGTCTCACGCGCGGAGGCTCGCTCGAGCACGTCCCGGGCGTCGTCGAAGCCGTACTTCTGCATTCCTGCCAGATCTGCATGTCCAGGCCTGGGCTGGGTGAGCACCTTGGAGGGCCGGCCGGGACCCGGGGACATCTCGCTGACCCACTTGGGCCACTCGGTGTTGGCGATCTCTATGGCCACCGGCGAGCCAAGGGTCCGGCCGTGGCGCACCCCGGCGAGCAGGGTCACCTCGTCGGCCTCGAAGCGCATTCGGGGCCCTCGACCGTAGCCCAGCCGCCGGCGGGCCAGCTCACCCTGGACCTCGCCGACCTGGAGGGCCAGCCCGGCAGGAAGGCCCTCGACCAACGCTATCAGACCCTGTCCGTGGGACTCGCCCGCGGTATGAAAGCTCAGCACATCCGGAATCTACCTGGTCAAAGCCGGGCTGTGGCCGGGAGTGGCCGGGCTGTGGCCGGGCTGTGGCCGGGAGTGGCCGGGCTGTGGCCGACCGGGCTGTGGCCGGGCTGTGGCCGACCGGGAGTGGCCGGGAGTGGCCGGCCGGTCAAGCCCGAGCCGACCCCCGCCCGAGCATGCCAGGCCGTGTCGCGCTAACTAAGGCTTCTCGACCGGCACGTCCACCAGGGAGCCGTACTCGGTCCACGAGCCGTCGTAGTTGCGCACGTTCGGATAGCCCAACAGCTCCTTCAGAACGAACCAGGTGTGCGCGCTGCGCTCCCCAATCCGGCAGTAGGCAACCACGTCCTTGTCCGGGGTGACCCCGACCCCCGCGTAAAGTGCAGCCAGCTCCTCGTCAGCCAGGAATGCACCGGTATCCGGGTTCACCGCCTTGCTCCACGGGACGTTGGTGGCGCCCGGGATGTGACCGGGGACCATCGCCGACTCACCCGGCAGGTGCTGCGGCGCCAGGATCTCTCCGTGGAACTCCGCGGGCGAGCGCACGTCCACCATCGCCTTGCTGCCCGGGGCGCCCACGTATTCGGCGAGCACCAGGTCTCGCTTGGCCCGCAATGCGGTGTTGGGGGCGCTCGTTTTGTACCCCGACGTCGGGGTCACCACGCTGGGCTCCGAAGTCATCGGGCGGTGTTGCATCTCCCAGCGCTTGCGACCGCCGTCCATCAGGGAGACCTTGTCGTGGCCGTAGACCTTGAAGTACCAGTACGCGTAGGCGGCGAACCAGTTGTTAGAGCCTCCGTAGAGGATCACGTGCGTGTCGTTGGTGATACCGGCCTTGTCCATGAGCGCCTCGAAGCCGGCCTGGTCCAGGAAGGTCCGGCGTACCGGGTCCTGGAAGTCGGCTCGCCAGTCAAAACCCACCGCCCCCGGAATATGGCTTGTGTGGTACGCGCTAGCGTCCTCGTCGACCTCGGCAACAACCACACCCGGGTCGTTCATGTGCTCGGCGGTCCACTCGGTGGTCACAAGGGCATCGGGGTTGGCAGGCATGTCGCGGCACCTCCTTGGCTCGTGCCCCCGGACAGCCCGGGAGCTTGCGTCTGTCATTGTAACCCTCTAGCCCAGCATTGTTGACCAAACAAGTCAACTTTTGGGTGGCACGGCGGCGGGCACGGCTCTCAGCGCTGGCGGCGGGCACGGCGGAGGCACGGCTCTCAGCGCCGCCACAGCGCCAGGATCGAGCTACCCCAGTATACGACCACCATCGCGCCCAGGGCCAGGAACGGAGCAAACGCCACCCGGCTCTTGCGTCCAGCCCTGCCCACCGCCATGAGGCCCAGCCCCCAGACTGCGGCCAGCACGAATCCCAGCGCCAGACCCAGCGCCACGTCGTCCAGCGCCCTCGCCACGTCGCCAGCTCCGAGCCACCCCAGATAGACACCGATCACCCCAGCCAGGCGCACGTCGCCAAACCCCATGCCCTGAGGCTGGATCAGGTGGATCACGAAAAAGATCGCAAACGCGGCCACTCCCCCAACTGCGGCCCCCACCAGCGCCCCGGGCGTCCCTTCGCCCAGCGAGATGCCGACCAGAAGCGGGGTACTGACCCCCAGCACCGGGTAGACGATCCGGTTGGGGACAATGTGGTGCTCGATGTCGATGGCCGAGACCGCCACCAGCGTGCCCGCAAACAGCCAATAGGCGAGCACGGTCGGGTGCACACCGAATCGCAGCGTGACCCCCACGAACAGGGCGGCGGTCAGGGCCTCGACAGCCGGATAGACCGGGCCGATCCTGCGGGTGCAGTGGCGGCACCGTCCCCGGAGCGCCAGCCAGGAGATCACCGGGATGTTCTCGAAGATGCCGAGCGGAGCGCCACACGCTGGACAGCGCGGCCCAGGGCGGGTCACGGCGAGCTTGGCCGGCACCCGCTCGACGACCGAGGTGAGCACCGAGCCGACCAGCAGTCCGACCACCGCGCCCAACACGATCAAGAGGGCCAACGAAGACACACCGGCAGGGTAGGCGCAACCCAGAGGCAAATGGGCGATCCTGGGAACGGCAGCCCGGCACCGCCGCCCGCGCTGGTGCCCGCGCTGGTGCCCCGGCCCCACATCGTATACGGTCGGCCCTCGTGCTGCTCTACGAAGCCCAGAGCTTGTGGGACGCCTCACCAGGCTGGCTGGACACCGCCAGCTACGGCCTGCCCCCCCGGCCCGCCTGGGAAGCGCTCCAGGAAGCGCTGGCCGAGTGGCGCTGCGGCCAGGGAACCTGGGAGCACTGGTCGCTGTCCACCGAGGCAGCCCGGGCCAGCTTTGCCCGCCTGGTACGAGCCAACCCGACCACGGTCGCCATCGGCAGCGCCACCTCCGAGCTGATCGGCCTCATCGCCGCCAGCCTGGCCAACCACGCCCGTGTCCTGGTACCAGAGGTCGAGTTCACCTCCAACTTGTTTCCGTGGCTGGTGCAGGCCCAGCGGGGGGTGGAGATCCGCACCGTCCCAACCGCTCGCCTGGCCGAGTCCATCGACGGGCGGACCACACTGGTCGCCTTCAGCGCGGTGCAATCGGCGACCGGCGAGGTGGCCGACTTCGACGCCATCACCGACGCCGCCCGCCATCACGGCGCCCTCACGGTGGTTGACGCCACCCAGGCCTGCGGGTGGCTCCCCCTCGACGCCTCCCGCTTCGACGCCGTCGTCTGCGGCGCCTACAAGTGGCTCATGGCCCCCCGGGGCTCGGCCTTTGCGACGATCTCAGGGCGCCTCGCCGAGATCGTCCAGCCCCTGAACGCCGGCTGGTACGCAGGTGAGGACGTTCACGACTCCTACTACGGTCCGCCGCTCCGCCTTGCCACCTCGGCGCGGCGATTCGACGTCTCCCCGGCCTGGTTCTCATGGGTCGGCACCGCCCCCGCCCTGGCCCTGCTGGAAGACATCGGCATCCAACAGATCCACGACCACAACGTCGGCCTGGCCAACCGCTTCTGCGCCGGTCTCGGCCTCCCCACCACCGACAGCGCCATCGTGTCGTGCTCCATCGAACGCGCCGCCGAGAGACTCGGGCGGGCAGGAATCCGGGCAACCACCCGGGCCGGGCGCTTACGAGCTTCGTTCCACCTCTACAACACCGCCGCCGACGTCGACGCCGCGCTCGACGCCCTCGGTGCCCTCCGTCGCTGATCCCGGCCAGGCCGCCCGTAGCCGCTCCCAGGTAACGCCCAGCGACTCCGGCAGGACCCGGGCCCCGGCAAGGGCGGTCATGAAGTTGGTATCGCCCACCCAGCGAGGCACCACATGGGCGTGGAGGTGGGCGGGGATACCCGCGCCCGCAGCCCGGCCCAGGTTGAGCCCCACATTGAACCCTTCGGGCGAGTAGGCGGCCCGCAGGGCACCCACTGCCGCGCCCAGAGCGGCCCACAGCTCGGCCGACTCGGCGTCTTTGAGACCACCGATCTCGCCAACATGGCGGGTGGGCATCACCAGCACGTGCCCGCTGGCGTAGGGATAGGCATTGAGCACCACCGCACAACCCGGCCCCCGCCAGACGACGAGAGTATCCCGATCCGGCTTAGAGCTGCCCAGGATCTTGCAGAATATGCACCCCTGCTCCTCGTCCGCCGTGCCCTCTCCAGACCCGCTCTGGCCCTCGCCGGTCACCCCGGACACGTACGGCATCCGCCACCCAGCCCAAAGCCGGTCGATGCTCACCCGCCCGGCGGCGGGGGTATGCCCGCGATGTCCCAGCCCATGCGCAAGATGCACTCGGCCACGCTCACCCCCCGCTCCGGGACGCTCGATCCCCTGGTGTTCACCCCCACCGTCCCAAGCGCGGCGTCGTCGTTACCGACCACCAGCACCCATGGCAGCTTTTCCAGCTTGGCCCGCCTGACCCTTGCCCCCAGCGGTTCGTCGGCCGGGCCGGTGTCGGCCCGCATCCCCTCCGAGCGCAGACGCTGGGCCACCCAGGAGGCGTAGGGCTCGTTGTCCGCCTTGACCGGGAGCACCCTGGCCTGAACCGGGCAGAGCCAGGTGGGCAGGGCCCCGGCGTAGTGCTCCAGCAGGACGCCCAGGAACCGCTCCACTGACCCGAACAACGCCCTGTGGATCATGTAGGGCCGGTGGCGCTCGTTGTCGGCGCCTACGTAGGAGATGTCGAACAGCTCCGGAAGCTGTGGGTCCACCTGCAGTGTCGACATCTGCCAGCGCCTGCCGATCGCGTCGCGCACATGGACGTCGATCTTGGGAGCGTAGAAGGCCCCCTCCCCCGCGGCCATCTCGTAGGCCAGGCCGGCCGCGTCGAGCGCCCCGGCCAGAGCGGCCTCGGCCGCCTCCCACTTGACCACCTCGCCCACGAACTTGGCCGGCCGGGTAGACAGCTCGGCCTCGAAGTCCGTGAATCCAAAGGCACGCAGGAGTCGCAGCACGAAGGCCAGCAGGCCGGCCAGCTCCGAGCCCAGCTGCTCAGGGGTGCAGAAGATGTGGGAATCGTCCTGGGTGAACCCCCTGGCTCGCAGCAGGCCGTGGAGGACCCCGGAGCGCTCGAAGCGATAGACCGTGCCCAGCTCGAAAAGCCGCAGCGGCAGCTCGCGGTACGAGCGGCTCCGGGCCTTGTAGATGAGCAGGTGCATGGGGCAGTTCATCGGCTTGGGGTAGTAGGCCGCCCCCTCCAGCTCCATCGGGGGGAACATCGCGTCGGCGTAGTTGGACAGGTGCCCCGATGTCTCGAACAGCGATCCCTTGGCCAGGTGTGGGGTGTAGACGAAGTCGTAACCCGCGGCCAGGTGCTCGGCCCGGGAGTAGTCCTCCATGATCTTGCGCACCATGCCGCCCTTGGGGTGGAACACGGCCAAGCCCGGACCGAGCTCGGGCGGGAAGTGGAACAGGTCGGCCTCGGCGCCCAGGCGCCGGTGGTCGCGCAGCTCAGCCTGCTCCAGACGATGAAGGTGCGCCGCCAGGGCCTCCTCGGACTCCCAAGCCGTGCCGTAGATGCGCTGCAGCTGGGGGCGGCGCTCGTCGCCACGCCAATAAGCCCCTGCAACCCGCAGGAGCTTGAACCACCCCAGCCGGGCGGTAGAGGGCACGTGGGGGCCGCGGCACAAGTCGACGAAGCCGGGCGTGTTGCGGTACGCGCTCACCTTCTGACCGTCGACGACGCCTTCGATGATCTCGGCCTTGTAGGGCTGGCCGGCGAACAACACCAGGCCGGCCTCGGCCGTGTGCTCCTCCCGCACGAAGGCCTGGTCCTCGGCCACGATCTCGCGCATCCGGGCCTCGATCCTGGGAAGGTCCTCCTCGCTGAAGTGCGCGCCCCCAGGCAGCTCGAAGTCGTAGTAGAAGCCGTCCTCGATGGCCGGGCCGATGGCAAAACGAGCGCCCGGCCACAAGTCCAGCACCGCTTGAGCCAGGACGTGGGCCGTGGAGTGGCGCAGCACGGCCCGCCCAGCGTCGGAGTCCTCGGTGACGATCGCCACACTCGCGCCGTCGGGGAGAACCGCTGCCAGGTCCACCTCGTCCCCGTCCACCACCGCGGCCACCGCTGCCCTGGCCAGCCGGCGCCCGATGGACGCGGCCAGCTCAGCCGCGCTGGCTCCAGCCGGAAGGGCCCGAGCAGAGCCGTCCGGTAGCGTGATGGTGATCTGGTCGGGCATCCACACGCCAGCGTAACCGGCCCCTCGGGGGCCTTGCCCTCGGGTGTGGGAACTAGCCCCCGGGGGCGATGCCGAGGAGCGCGGCGGCCTCGGTGACCCCCTCGCCCCGGCTGGCCGCCTCGTCGATGGCCGCCAGAGCCGCGGGCGCGTCGAGGTCGTCGTCGAGGAGCGCTCGCACCGCCTCGAGAGCGCCGTCGCCTGGCACGCTGAGCTTCCAGCTCGCGAGGCGATCTGTGGCGACTGGCATCAGCGCGTCATCCCAGTCCCACGAGCTGCGGTAGTGGTGGTCCAGGATGGCCAGGCGGATCGCCGGGGCTTCCCAGTCCTTGAGCAGGTCGCTTACGAAGACCAGGTTGCCCAGCGATTTGGACATCTTGGTGCCGGCCAGGCGAACCATGCCGACGTGCATCCAATGGCGCACAAAGGTTTTCCCGGTGGCCGCCTCCGACTGGGCGGACTCGCACTCGTGGTGGGGGAAGATCAAGTCGTCACCGCCTCCGTGAATGTCTATGGTCGGGCCCAGCTCGCGCATGGCCAGCGCCGAACACTCGATGTGCCACCCGGGACGGCCGGGGCCCCAGCGGGTCTCCCACGAGGGCTCGTCGGGGGCTGAGGGCTGCCAGAGGACGAAGTCGAGCGGATCGAGCTTGGCTGGATCGTCGGGGTTGCCACCCCGCTCGGCGGCCAGGGAGAGCATCTCAGCTCGGCCCAGGTGACTTATCCGGCCGAAGTTGGGGTCCGCGCTGGAGCGGAAATAGACCGCCCCGCCCGCCCGGTAAGCGTGGCCGGAGTCGAGGAGCATGTCGATCAGGGTGAGGATCTGGGGGATCGCCGATGTGGCCCGGGGCTCGCTGAACGGCGGCAGGAGGTTGAGAGCCCCCATGTCCGAGTCGAAGCGACCCATCTCCTCGGCGGCCAGGTCCAAGAAATGCACTCCCAGCTCCCTGGCCTTGCGCAGGATGTCGTCGTCCACGTCGGTGACGTTACGGACGCAGCGGGTCTCGTGGCCCCGGTCGCGCAGGCGGCGCTGGAGCACGTCGAAGGTCAGATAGGTGGCCGCGTGGCCCAGGTGAGCCGCGTCGTAGGGGGTGATCCCGCAGGTGTAGAGGGTGACGACCGGGCCGGGCTGGAAAGGGAGCATCGCCTGCGCGGCCGTGTCGAAGAGCCGCATCGAGTCGGCCCGGTTGCGATCGGCCCAGTTGGAATCCATACTCAGCCCTTTGCAACCTCGATCCCGGGCAGGCGTATTCCCGAGCGCACCCGGTACCGAATGTTAAGATTAAGGATCACTGCGGTGAAAGCCTCGATGGGGCCAGCGTTGGAAAGGCTTCCCGCGTCGAGCGGGCGGAGGCCGGGAATGGCTTCGATGAGCTCGGCGGTGGCTGCGTGCGCCTCGGAGTGGTCCGAGCACACCAGGACGTCACCGTCGAGAGGGTGGGCCAGGTCTCCCAGCTCCCTGGCCGGGACGTGGTGGAACGCAGCTGCGACCAAAGCCTTCGGGATCTCGGCTTGGACTGCCGCGGCCACCGAGCCCCGGGGGGGGATCAGCGCCTGGAACTCGGAGCCCACCTTGACCAGCGCGTTGGCCATGGATATGACGATCTTGCGCGTCAGGGCATCGGCAACCGAAGCCGCGGTCGCTGCTGCCGAGTCCCAGGGGGTCGCAACGACCACGAGGTCAGCGGTCGCTGCCGCGTCGTTGCCACGGCCGACCAGGGACAGAACGTGGCCTGGCCATACCAGCTTGATCTGGGCCGCTACCTCAGCAGCGCGTTCCGCCTGGCGAGACCCGATCGTCACCTCACAGC
The DNA here is from genome assembly GCA_039583695.1 of Acidimicrobiales bacterium. Classification (GTDB taxonomy): domain Bacteria; phylum Actinomycetota; class Acidimicrobiia; order Acidimicrobiales; family JAJPHD01; genus JAVKSL01. Next base: position 15,097 of record JAVKSL010000013.1, read on the forward strand.
CAACGGAGGCCAGCCGGGCAGCGAGGGCACGCCCCGCAGGGCCTGTCCCTCCCAATATGCCCACGTGCACGGTGCGCAGGCTACCGGTGCCCGCTCGGCAGCCAAGCCCCCGCCCGAGCCTCGTAACCGTGGCGAGGCGGCTATGGTCCCACCGGCAATGGGGCTCCTCGACGGAAAGCGGATCCTGGTGACCGGCGTGCTGACCGACGACTCCCTGGCGTTCGGAGTGGCTGCGCTGGCCCAGTCCGAGGGAGCGGAGGTAGTCCTGACCGGGGCGGGCCGCGGGCTGTCGCTGACGACGCGCACTGCTCGACGACTGGCCTCGCCAGCGGACGTTCTGGCCATGGACGTGACCCAACCGGCTGAGATGGCCGCCGTGGCAGAGGCCCTCGCCAAGCGGTGGGGCGCGCTCGACGGCGTGCTCCACGCGATTGGCTTTGCACCCCCGATATGCCTGGGCGGTGAGGTGCTGCGCGCCGAATGGGAGGACGTGGCCGTGGCATTGCGGGTCTCGGCCTTCTCATTGATGGAGCTGACCCGGGCGCTGCGACCCCTGCTGGCTGCCGCCCGGCAGGCGTCGGTGGTCGGCTTGGACTTCGACGCCAGCGTCGCCTGGCCCGGATACGACTGGATGGGGGTGGCCAAGTCGTCCCTGGAGTCGCTGGCCCGCTACCTGGCCCGGGACCTAGGAGCCGAGCGCGTCCGGGTCAATCTGGTGGCCGCCGGTCCGGTCCGCACAGTTGCCGCCCGCTCGGTACCTGGCTTCGAGCGCTTCGAGGAGGTCTGGGACAGCCGGGCGCCACTGGGCTGGGACGTTCGAGACTCCTCGGCGGTGGCGCGGGCCTGTGTTGCGCTCCTGTCGGATTGGTTCCCGGCCACGACTGGCGAGATCGTGCATGTCGATGGCGGCTTCCACGCGGTGGGAGCCTGAGGCCGGCACGTTCACGTGGCTGAACCTCTCTTAGCCAGCCCTGGAAGGATCCTTCTGGCGAGTGGGGCTCCCGCCGATTCCCCCCGTGACCACCGGCGAGCGAGCGACGGCGAGCACACCGATCACCATGAGCACGAGAGCCACCATCTCGAAGCCCAGCGCAAGACCCGACAGGCGGACGTCCTGGCCGAACAGCCCAGCGCCCAGGGCGATGCCGGTCAGCGGCTCGGCGATGGTGATCGCTGGAAGTGACGCCGCCAGGGGAGCTGCCTCGAACGCGCTCTGGGCGAGCAGCAGGCCCACGATGGCCACCGCCAGCAGCGCATAGGGCTGCCAAGTGGACACCACGACCTCGATGCCACGCGGAAACAGGGCAATCGTCCGCTGGGTCAGGGCGTCCTGCAGGCCGTACAAGATCCCAGCCCCGAGCGCCAGCAGCGTGGCCTCCTCAGCCACAGAGGTCCGCTTGGCCAGCCAGACCACTGCCATCACGACGGCCACGATCGTGAGCCCCGCGATCATCCAGCTCTCGTGAGACACCAGCATCACCTTGCTCGTCCCCGGGCCCGCCGCCACCACGAACATAACCAGTCCCCCCATCAGGGTCAGCGCCCCTGCCCACTCACGTCTCCCCAGGCTCCGGCGCGACCACAGTGCCGCCATTGGCAGGGCGAACAGGAGATTGGCCGCCAGGAGGGGCTCGACTATGGTCAGCTTTCCCTGGCCAAGGGCGTAGGCACCGAAAAGCTGGCCAACCACCATCACCCCTATGCCGGCGAGCCACACGGGCCGCTGCGCCAGGTCCACCAAGAGGCGGAAGGACAGCCGCTCGTCTGCGGGAGCGCGGGCGGCCGCGTGCTGCTGGATGACGAAGCCGAGACCCAGGAGGAACGCAGCGCAAAGGCTGGCGACGATGAGGACCATGTGCTCCTTTACTCTACGGGCAGCAGCGCCTCGTGGGTTTGCGCGGCAGCCCCGGGGCCGCAAGGGTAGGTTCGGGTTTTGTGAGTGCCATCGCGGTGACGGGTCGGCGTCCGAGGTCAGTGCCCGGTCTGGCGCTGGCAATAGTCCTGGCTGGCGGCGAGGGCAAGCGCCTGGCGCCGTTGACCGCGGACCGGGCCAAGCCGGCGGTCCCCTTCGGGGGGGGCTATCGCCTGATCGACTTCGTGCTCTCCAACCTGGTCAATGCCGGGTTCATGCGGATCGTGGTGCTCACCCAGTACAAGAGCCACAGCCTGGACCGCCACATCAGCCAGACCTGGCGCCTGTCGTCGCTGCTCGGCAACTACGTCGCGTCGGTGCCTGCCCAGATGCGCCGGGGGCCCAGGTGGTACTCAGGATCGGCGGATGCGATATTCCAGAACTTCAACTTGTTGCACGACGAGCGGCCCGAGCACGTCTTGGTCTTCGGTGCTGATCACATCTATCGCATGGACCCCCACGAGATGCTCACCCAGCACATGGAGACGGGAGCCGACGTGACGGTTGCTGGCATCCGGGTGCCACGGTCGGAGGCCAGCGCCTTCGGCATCATCGACGTGGATGCTGAGGGGCGCATACGCGCGTTCCTGGAGAAGCCGGCTGACCCGCCCGGACTGCCGGGCTCGCAGGAGGAGTCGCTCGCCTCGATGGGCAACTACGTGTTCCGAACCGAGGCGTTGCTGGACGTGGTGGGAGCCGACGCTGCGAACCCTGCAAGCAATCACGACGTAGGCCGGGACATCATCCCGCCCTTGGTCGCAGCCGGAGGTGCGCGGATGTACGACTTCGCCACCAACGACGTGCCTGGCGCGACCGATCGGGACCGCGGGTACTGGCGCGACGTCGGGACCATCGACGCGTACTACGACGCCCACATGGACCTCGTCTCTGTGCATCCGATCTTCAACCTGTACAACCGCCAGTGGCCGATCTACTCGTACAACGAGCTTCGACCACCCGCAAAGTTTGTCTTCGACGAGGACGGGCGCCGCGGCCTGGCAGTGGACTCCATGGTCTGCGCCGGAGTGCTGATCTCAGGGGGAACCGTGAGGCGTTCGGTGCTGTCCCAAGGGGTAGTCATACATTCCGGCGCGCTGGTGGAGGGTTCCATCCTGATGGAGGACGTGGACGTGGCCCGGGGCGCTGTGGTGCGCAACGCAATAGTGGACAAGCAGGTCCGGATCCCCACCGGTGCTCGGATCGGGGTGGACCCTGGGGCTGACCGTCACCGCTTCACAATCTCGGGGGCGGGGGTTGTAGTGATCGGCAAGCGTCAGGTGATCTCCCCAGAGTGAGGGTTGCCCTGCTCACCAGGGAGTTCCCTCCCGAAGTCTACGGGGGGGCCGGGGTCCATGTGGCCGAGCTGGCGGCCGCTCTGGCCCGGCTCGTGACCGTGGAGGTTCACTGCTTCGGGGCGCCCCGAGCCTCGGATCTGGTGGCCGGGGCGTACCAGCCCTGGGCGGCGCTCGGGTCCGCGAACGGCGTCTTCGGGGTGCTGTCGGTGGACCTCGCAATGGCGGCCGCCCTGGGCGGCTCGGCGGCCGGTGCGGGCTCGGCGGCGGGTGCGGGCTCGGCGGCCGGCAGTCCCGACGGGCCCCCGGCCCTGGCGCACAGCCACACCTGGTACGCGAACCTGGCCGGACACCTGTCCAAGCTCCGCTGGGACATCCCGCACGTGGTCACCACCCACAGCCTGGAACCACTGCGACCGTGGAAGGTCGAACAGCTGGGTGGGGGCTACGCCGTGTCCAGCTGGTGCGAGCAGACCGCCCTGGAGGCGGCCGACGGGGTGATAGCGGTCTCCGGGGCCATGCGCACCGACGTGCTGACCTGCTACCCGTCGGTCAGCCCGGAGAGGGTCGAGGTGGTCCACAATGGCATCGACACCGACCGTTGGCGCCCGGAGCCACGCACGGACGTCCTGGAGTCATACGGCCTCGACCCGCGCGAACCGATGGTGGTGTTCGTCGGGAGGGTCACCCGGCAAAAGGGTCTTCCATACCTGCTGGCCGCCGCTCCGCAACTGGACCGGCGCGCCCAGCTGGTGTGCTGCGCCGGTGCGCCCGACACCCCCGAGCTGGCTGCAGAGGTGGCGGCCCTGGTGCGCTCGGCGAGGGCCGCAGGGGTGAAGCTCACCTGGATCGAGGGCCAGCTTCCCCAGCGTGACGTGGCCCAGCTGCTGACTCACGCCACCGTGTTCGTATGCCCATCGATCTACGAGCCGTTTGGACTGGTGAACCTGGAGGCAATGGCGTGCGGGACCGCGGTTGTGGCAAGCGCGGTGGGAGGCATCCGCGAGGTGGTGGTGGACGGCGTGACCGGCCTGCTGGTACCCGTCGAGACGGTCGGTGAGTCAGCTGCTGACCCCGAGCGCTTTGCCTCAGGGCTGGCCGAGCGCATCGGCGCCCTCGTGGCCGACCCCACGCTGGCGGAGCGGTTGGGCGAGGCTGGTCGCCAGCGAGCCGTCGAGCACTTCAGCTGGTCGGCTGTGGCAGAGCGCACCGCCGCTGTATACCGCCGGCTCACCTCCTGAGCCGTGCAATACTGGTCCGTGCCGTTCCGCAGGTTCACGCGGCTCTTCAAGGAGCTGGCTCTGACTGTGCCCCGCGTACGGGGGTGGATCATCGGCGTCGTTGGCATAGCCATAGCCGTTGTGCCACTTTCATTCGAGATGGCACGATCCTGGGGCACCGGCTTCACCTTCCAGAGCGGCGACGCAGCGCTCATCGAGATCGCCACCCGCTCCGCCGCCCGGTTCCACCAGTTGCTCGGCCCCTACGACCGATTCGGTTGGCGCCACCCCGGACCGGCCTATTTCTACCTGCTCAGCCTCCCCTACCACATCCTCGGGTCGGGGGGGAGGGCTGAGATCGTGGGCCAGATCGGGATCGCGGCTCTCAGCTCGTTGCTGGTGGTGGTGGCGGTCGGCAGGAGGTTAGGTTACCGCGGTTGGCTCTGGGCAGGCACGTGCATGGCAGTCGTCGGCTTCGCTGTCGGCTTCGCCAACGTTGCCTACGTGTGGAACCCGCTCGCGGTCATCTTCCCGATGGTGCTCGTGGTCGTGCTCGGGGCCTTGGCCATCGACGGGTCTGGCCTGGCCCTGCTCGGCGCGCTCTTGGCGGGGTCGTTCTGCGTCCAGACCGAGATCGGCACGTTACCACTGGTGGCAGCCGTCGCAGTGTTGGGTGCCGCTGGCGTGCTTCTCGCTCGGCTAAGGCCCGACGTAGCAGGCCAGCTGCTCCCGGGGGCCGCCTCACACGGGCACACTGGGCCTGGGCGGAGATGGCTGAGCGCCGGGCGAGCCTGGGGGGTCGTCGGCGTGGCCGTCCTCATCGCAATGTGGGCTCCTCCAGTCATCCAGGAGGTGTCCGGTCCCGGTCCAGGCAATCTCGGCGAGATCCTGGCCTTTTTCACAACCAGGCATCCCCACGCCTCGTTCGGAACCGCCGTCCATGCCGTGGCGGCCGTGGACGCCACGCTGTTGCTGGGCCCCAGGACCGTATACAACCCGGGCCTGCCCACGCCGGCGCCCTATGTGTGGCTCATGGGAGCAGTCGCTCTCAGCGTCGTTGCGATCTGGCTCGGCTGGCGCAGGCGCCAGCCGCTGGCCAGTGCGCTCGGTCTGCTCGCCCTGGTGGGGACCGCCGGGTGCGTGGTCGCCTTCACCCGCATCGTGGGGCCGGTCTACGGATACCTGATCGGCTGGGCTGTGGCATTCCCGGTCGCTGCCCTCCTGGGCGTGGGCCTCGCCGTGCTTGCACCCACGGCCGCGCAAGTCCCGACCTACAGGGACACCACGACGGGCTCGGGCCGATGGGCCAGGGTGCTTGGAGTGGCAACTGCCGCGATCCTGCTGGCCGGGGTCGCCATGGCGGCTCGCTCGGTTGAAAGAGTGGCCCAGCTCGCACCCGAGTCGAGCCTGCCGTCAAATGTGGAGGTCGCCCAAGCCTGGCACTTGGTGGCGCCGCGCATCCGCCGGACCGATCACCGGGTGCTCGTGGACATAGCTGGCGGGGGCTTGAACGGGTACTCGGTTGGCGCCGGTCTGGTCGACCGCATGGATAGCCTCGGCCTGCGAGCCACAGTGCCCAGGGTCTGGGAGCCCCAGTTTGGTCTCAGAGCTGTGAATCATGGACACGAACAGCTGATCGTGACAATCGAGGGGATGTCCAGTCCCGAACACCCCTCTCCGGGAACAGTCACCCTCGAGGACGCTGGGCTGAGGCTGGCTTTCTCGCCAACCCGGCTCTGACCCAAGCGGGCTTCAGGCGCCACGACGCGGGCATCCTCGCCGCGGGCTCAGCCCCAGCGGTAGGACAAGCGGCGGTACAGGCCGGGCAGGAGGGCCGCCAGGGCCACTGGGGCACCCAACCAGGCGGGCACGATGACCCTGGCACGTCCCCGCACGACCGCTCGCTCCACTGCCCCCGCAACCCGCTCGGGGGGGATGGGCTGGGGGTGTCGCCGCCCATAGGGATGCCCGCGGCGATCGAAAAAGCCAGTGGCCACAACGCCTGGGCTCACCAACGAGACTCCCACGCCCGCTGGCGCGACCTCGGCCCGCAGTGCCTCGGCGAGAGTCACCAGACCCGCCTTTGCCGCAGAGTAAACCGCCTCCTGGCCGACCCCCAGGTGCCCGGCGATCGAACCCACCAACACCAGGTGCCCCCGACCACGGGCCACCATGCCGGGAAGCACAGCTCGGGCCAGATGCACGGGCGCGGTGAGGTTGAGCGCAATGATCCGGTCGATGTCGTCGGGCTCCATGCTCAAGAAGTCCCCGCACCATCCGGCGCCAGCGTTGCTCACCACGAGGTCAAGGGGACGGCCTAGGGCGGCCTCGGCCTTGGCCACTGCCATTTCCACAGCCCCTGTATCACACAGGTCTGCCACCACCACCACCCCGCCAGTTCGCATCGCCAGGCGTTCCAGTGCGTCCCGGTCGCGACCATGGAGGGCGACCAGCGCTCCAGCATCAGCCAAACGGCATGCTGTCGCCGCCCCGATCCCCCCCGACGCACCAGTCAGCAGGCAAGCGGCCCCGGCCAGGGGGAGTGCCGGCTGGCGGGGGTGGCCGACCGGACGACTGCGGGGCGGCACCGCCGCACGCACCGCCGCACCAGGCGTCGCACCAGCCGCCGCACCAGGCGCCGCACCAGGCGCCGCACCACCCGTCACAGCCCCCGCCGCACCAGGCGCCGCACCACCCGTCACAGCCCCCGCCGCAACCGCCGCCGCACCAGCCGCCGCACCCGCCGCCGGATCACCCGCCGCATCCGCCGTCGCTCCGGGCTGGGCAAGCGATTGCACCTGTGCACCTTTACGGTGTGCAACGGCCATCGCTTCAGCCCCTCGGACCTTTCAGCCGGCCAGCGCCAGCCGGACCCGGGCCTCGGCCTGGGACATGGGGTCGGTGCCGGCAGTTATTGCGTCGAGGGCGCTGAGGGTCGGGTAGCCATTGGCTGCTTCGGCCTGCAGCTTGGCCGCGAACCCACCGCTGCGGATGTCAGCGAGAACCTTCTCGAAAGCGTGCCGCATCGCCGGGGCGTCCACGGTCAAGCTGCTCAAGAACCCACCGTACTGCGCCACCAGCCCGTGCGCCGTGACCGACCGGTAGAAGCCCTCCCGGGCAAAGGAGGAGAACACCTGGGACATCTCGCCCGACATGTAAAGCTCGAGCACCAGCGCCTCGGGGGGCAAGCCTGCCTCCACCCCCAACGCGAATGCAAGCTGCAGCGCAATTCCCAGGTACGGCCCCACAGTCTGTTCCACCATGAGGTCCAGCGTGGCCTCCTGGGTCGCACTGAGCACTAGCGCTCCCCGCCGCAGGGACCCGGCAGCAGCCGCCAGGCCCAGAAGCCGGGGCAGCGCCTGGCCCGTGGCGTCGCGCTCGACTGACACGTAGCTCACGAATCCGCCCCCGTCCCGAACGACGGCGTGCAGCGCCTCACCCATCATGCGCGGCGCGAGCATCAGCACGTCCACCCCGGGGGGCACCTCCACCAGCCCATAGGCCAGGCAGTATCCAGACGCAAAGCACACCGCCGAGCCCGGCCGCAGCACAGGAACCACCGATTGAGCGAAGCAACCAGGGATGGCCTCGTCGGCGATCAACAGATACACCACGTCCGCCCGAGACACAGCCTCGCCGATGTCCACGACAGCGAAACCGTCGGAGCGCGCCCGGTCAAGATACTCATCATCCAAGTTGCCAACCACTACATCCACACCGGCGTCGCGCAGGTTGCGGGCCATGGAGGCGCCCAGGTTCCCGTAGCCGATCACGGCCACCCGCTGGCCTGCCAGGGCGGCGGGATCGGCGTCGGCCTCCCGGTAGAAGGTGGCACCAGAGGTCACGGTCACAGACATGCCTATCAGTGAGTTCCCACAGCAGCCCGCAGGGACTGCTTGAGCGAGCCCATAGTGGCCAGCACAGCCGTTGGCTCATAGCCGCAGTGAGCCATGCAGTTGGCGCAGCGGGGGTCCTTTCCCCGGCCGTAGCGATCCCAGTCGGTGGTCTCCACCAGCTCCTTGTAGGTCTTCACGTACCCGTCGGACATCAGGTAGCAGGGGCGCTGCCAGCCGAATATCGAGTAGCTCGGTATCCCCCAGGCGGTGCAGGAGAAGTCGACCTTGCCTTCCAAGAAGTCCAGGAACATAGGGGTGTGGTTGAACCGCCACCTCTTGCGCCGCCCGTCCGCGAAGACCTGGCTGAACAGCTCCCTGGTCTGTTCGACCCCCAAGAAATGCTCCTGGTCAGGAGCCTTCTGGTAGGCGTACGCCGGAGAGAGCATCATGGCGTCGACACCGAGGTCGTCGTTCAAGAAGTCGAGGACATCACGAACTGTCTTGGGGGAATCGGTGTTGAAGAATGTGGAGTTGGTGGTGACCCGGAACCCGGCTGCCTTGGCGGCCCGGATGGCGGAGACCGCCTTGTCGAACACACCCTCGCGATCCACTGCCTTGTCGTGACGCTCCTTGAGGCCGTCCATGTGGATCGCCCAGGAGAAGTAAGGCGACGGCTTGAAACGGTCCAGCTTGCGCTCCAGCAGCACTGCGTTGGTGCACAGGTAGACGAAGCGCTTGCGCTCGATCAGCGCTTCGACGATCTTCTCTATGTCGGGGTGCAGCAAGGGCTCGCCACCGGCGATCGACACCATCGGGGCGCCGGACTCCTCGATCGCCCCCACCGCGTCCTCGACGGTCAGACGCTGTCGCAGGATCTCGGTTGGGTACTGGATCTTCCCGCAGCCGGGACAGGCCAGGTTGCAGGAGAACAGCGGCTCCAGCTCCACGATGAGCGGGAAGCGCTTGCGCCGGGCGATCTTCTGGCGGAGCAGGTAAGCCGCCACAGTCAGATTCTGGCGCAAAGGGACGGCCATGGTTATCTTGCCTCCTTGAAGGTTCTTTGATCTGGGGGGGGCTCGCGCGCAGCCAACAGAGCTGCGGCGGAATGCGAAAGGGCTCGCCAGGCCCGCACCCCGGCGGGCAGCACAGCAGGCGAGATCAGCTCGAAGGCGGGAGTGTCAAGAACGACCCGCACGACAGCGCCAGCACGGGGACCGGCCGGCACCGGTACGCCTCCGCCCACCAGCCACACAGACTCCATGTCCACTGCCAGCGCGCCGCTCTCCCCGAGCGCCGCCCGCTCGGCCCCTTTCACGATGTGATCGGTCGAGACAATCGGGCCCCGATGCACGACGTGGCCCGCGGCCCGAAGTGCCGCGGCCACCGAGTCGGCTGCCGGCAGCACAGTTGTGAAACCGTTTGGATCACGGACCTCAGTCGCCACAACCAGGTCCCCCGCCGAGAGTCCCGGCTGGAGCGCCCCGCAGACCCCCATGACGACAAGCGGAGGGATCGAGTGGGGGGTGAGGTCCGGCGCAACCGGCTCGATTCTTTCCAAGGATCGCAACGAGCGCTTCGGTCCCATCCCAGTCACGACCACCTTCGCAAGAGGCGCCCCCCTGCGCACAGCCGCCGCCTCCGCTCGCAGCGGTGCGAGGACGGTCAGCCCTGCGGGCACCACCCGGCGGACCTCGTGGTCGGACGGGTCCCCATTGACCCAGCGCCCCAACGCCATCAGCGGGAAGACCAGCCGGTACAGGTGGTAGTTGATCGAGAAGTCCCAGGGGAACCCGGTCCCGGTGAACCACGGCTCGTCCCAGGTCCCGTCGCTGCGCTGGCGCTCGACTAGCCAGGCCACGCCACGGGCCGTCGCCTCGCCACGCTCCCCCGCTGCCAGCAGGGCGATGAGCGCCCAAGCCGTCTGGCTGGCCGTGGGCTCGCCGCGGCCCTGCCAGCCGGCTGGGTCCTGGTAGGAGCGCAGGTTCTCGCCCCATCCGCCACTCGGGTGCTGATGATCGACCAGCCAGCGGACCGCGTGGCGGATGCTCGGGTCGTCCCGGGGCACCCCCGCGGCCACCAGGGCAGGCACCACGGCCCCCGTCCCGTAGATGTAGTTGACGCCCCATCGCCCGAACCAGGCGCCATCGGGCTCCTGCTCGGCGCGCAGCCAGGCCAGGCCGGCGGCCAGACGGGCGGCGTCGTGGCCCGGCTCGGCGACCAGCATCTCGAGGGCGTGGGCGGTCACGTCCGAGCTGGGCGGGTCGATCACCTCGCCGAAGTCACAGAATGGTATGGCCGTGACAATCCGGCGGGTGTTGTCGGCATCGAAAGCCGCCCATCCACCGTTCTCGGACTGCATTCCCTCCAGCCAGGCGACGCCACGGCAGATTGCCTCCTCAGAGCCGGGGACCCCGCTCACCCGCCGCAGCGCCAGCACCACCTCGGCGGTGTCGTCCACGTCGGGATACACGTCGTTGTGGAACTCGAAGGCCCAGCCGCCGGGAGCCAGGTCCGGCCGGCGGATCGACCAGTCGCCCTTGGTACGGACCTCCTCGGCGACCAGCCACTCGGCGGCCCGGCGCAGGGCGGGGTGATCGGACGCCAGACCGGCATCCGCGAGTGCCACCACCCCGAGCGCGGTGTCCCACACCGGCGACTGGCACGCCTCCAACCGGCGCCCCCGCTCGTCGTCGATGATGAATGACTCCAGCCCCTCGAGCCCAGCACGCATCACCGGGTGGTCCAGCGGGTATCCCTGCAGGTGGAGGGCAATGAGCGAGTAGACCCACGGCGGCTGGATGCCGCCCCAGCAGCCGTCCGCCTCCTGGCGGCGGATGATCCAGCGCTCGGCCACCCGCAGGGCCAGGTTGCGCACCCAGCCAGGGCGGTGACGCTCGTAAGGCTTGAGGATGCGCTGGTCCAAGGCCCAGAACAGCCCCGCCCGGGTGGACAGCGGCGGCCGCGGCGGTGGCGGGCTGTGCGTGAGCAGCTCTTCGACCAAGAAATCGAGCTTGTGCGCCGGGCGATGGGTGGCCACGACAGTAAGTGCCACGATGGTCTGGCGCGCCCAACACGCGAAGTCATAGACATTCAGTGGGAGCCACGCCGGGAAGAAGATGATCTCCGGGGGAAGGCACGGCAGCGCCTCCCAGGACCACAGGCCGAGAAGCGCCAGCCAGAGACGGGTGAAGACCCGGCTGCGCTCGGCACCCCCGGCGTCTCGGACGAAAGCGGCGGCCCTGGTCATGTGGGGGGCGTCGGGAGGCTCACCCGCGACCCGCAGAGCCACGTAAGCCTCCACCGTGGTGCTCAGGTCACCGGGACCCCCGTAGAAGGTGGCCCAGGTGCCATCGTCTCGCTGGTTGGAGCGGATCCACGCCGCGGTCTTGGCGGTGGTCTCACCGGTGCGGATGCCGAGCAGCTCGCGCAGGAACATGTCCTCGCAGTCCATGGTGACGTTGGTCTCGAGCTCGCCCTTCCACCAGCCCTCGCGGTCCTGCAGGCCAAGCAGGTGGTCCCGGGCAGCGGCCAGGGCGCTGGCGACGCTCGTGAGCTTCGGGTCGGTGATGGTCATCGGCTCACACCTCGCGCTCGGTCACGTAGTTGGCGAGATCGGTCAGCTCGGCGACCGCCGCGGGCTCCAGCCCGGCACCATCCAGGCAGGCCAGCGCGGCGTCGAGATGCCGGCCGGCCTCGGCGATGGCCACTGACCGGCCCCCGCATACCTCCAGCAGCTCGACCGTCCGTTCGAGCTGGGTCTCGGACAGCTCGAGGGTGGCGAGCAACCCGGACAGCTCGGCCCGGCGCTCGCCAGCACTGGCGAGCGCGGCCACGACAGGGAGGGTCTGCTTGTGCCGGCGCAAGTCCCCGGCGACCGGCTTGCCCGTCCTCGACGGGTCGCCCCAGATGCCCAGCAGGTCGTCGACCGCCTGGAAGGACTTCCCGAGGTGCAGGCCGAAGTCGTGCAGGGCAGCCACCGCTACGTCGGAAGCGCCAGCCAGGATGGCACCAATCGACGACGCACAAGCCAGGATCGCACCGGTCTTGGCGGCTTCCATCTCCAGGCATCTAGCTACGGAGACCTCCGCTGCCGTCTCGAAGGCCATGTCGGCCGCCTGGCCGGCGATCATCTGCGACGTGGCCCCGGCGAGCGCCTGGCTGGCGGCGACGCCTTGCGTGCCAGGAACCTCGAGGAGCAGCTGATGGGCCAGCGCGTGCAGCGCTTCGCCGACGACGATGGCCGGGCCGATGCCGAAGACCACCCACACAGTGGGCCGGTGGCGCCGCTCACGGTCGCAGTCGATCACGTCGTCGTGCACCAAGGAGAAGTTGTGGATCAGCTCGACAGCCGCACCGCCCGGAAGGCTGAGGGTGGGGTCAGCCCCCACGGCCTCGGCAGAGAGGAGGGCCAGGGCGGGCCGGATGCATTTTCCTCCGTCCCCGACGACCGGGCGCCCGTCAGCCTCGCACCAGCCGAGATGGTACTCGGCTGCCAGCCGGATATCCGGCGAGAGTCGGGCGACTGCGTCCCTTTGCACCGGAGTCATCAGGATCCGGGCTCGGTCCAGCACCGGCGGCACCGGTGAGGTCACCGTCAGGGTCATACCCGGACCTCCGTGCTCTCGCGGACCCGGGTGGGCACCAGACCTGACAGCACGACCCTGGCAGCCGCGTTGCCGCTGCGCACAGCGCCTTCCATGGTGGCGGGCCAGCCAGTGTCGGTCCACGCCCCGGCCAGGGCCAGGCCACCCACGGCGGTCCGGGCGGGCGGGCGAAGCGCGGCAGTCCCCGGGAGCGGGGCGAAGGTGGCCGCCCGCTCCCTGCTGACCACCGAGTCCAGCACCAAAGCGGAACGGGCCCGGGGAAACAGCTCGGCGATCGCCCTGGTGAAAGTCCCCACCAGGTCCTCGGGCCTGCGACCTATCCACTCGTCGGCTGCGGACAGCGACACTGCGAGCACCTGGCCCGGTCCAACGTGCCCCGACGCCTCGGTGGCGTCGAACACCCACTGGAGGGGGCTGCCAAGCACCGCGGCCAGCTCGAGGTCGGTCACCCTGCGGTCGTAGACGATGTGCACGTCCACGATTGGAGAGGTTCCGAGCTCACCAAATCGTTCCTGGCCTGGCACGGCCCCTCGGGGAAGCAGCTCGGCGGCGACATCGTGGGGAACGGCCAAAACAACGGCCGCGGCTTCGAGGCGGGTGGTGCCGGGCTCGTGGCCGTGCCCGGGGCCGTGGCCGGGGCCGTGCCCGGGGTCGTGGCCGGGTTCGTGGCCGTGGCCGGGGTCGTGGCCGGGGTCGTGCCCGGGGTCGTGGCCGTGGCCGGGCTCGTGGCGACCGTTGATGTCGGAGTCGAGGCCAACTTGTCGTGATCGTGTGCGCTTTTCGTTCACCATCACGACAAGTTCGCCTGACGCCCCCGCCTCGACCGCCGTCACCTTGGCCCGCAGCCTCACGTCGACTCCCGCGGCCGCCAGCGCAGCCCCGGCCGGGGCACCGTGGAGCTGCGCGAGCGGCACCCGTGCCCAACCAATGTCGGCGGAGCCCGCCTCGCTCAACAGGCCAGTCTGGAACACCTTGGCCGCCATGGCAGCCGATGCCCGTGATGCCGGCAAGTTGACAGTGGGGCGGGTTATGAGGTCCCAAAGGGTCGAGATCGCAGCGGGGCTCTGGCCGTGGTCCGCCAGCCAGGTCTCGAAGCTCACCTGGTCCAGGGCTGGGTCGGCCAGGTCGAGCCGGGACAGCGCCAGAGCCGCCTGTCCCAGGCGGGCACGGTCCATCAGCCCTAGAGGCCGGTAGCAAGCCAGCGCCCGGGCCAGGTGCAGCGGCACCGGGAGGCGCGACCTGCTGATCCACGCCGGCCGGCCGCCGGGTCGGAGCACTGGGATGGACAGCCGGTCCTGGAGGCGGGTCCCCTCAGTCGAGCCGATCCGGGCCAAGAAGTCGCGGTACTCGTTGCAGCAACGCAGGAACACGTGCTGGCCATTGTCGTACCAGCGCCCATCCCGCCGAAATGACCATGTGGCTCCCCCCAGCCTGGGCCGCGACTCGAGCAGGGTAACCGCCGCGCCCGCATCTGCGCAGGCCAGAGCCGCCGCCAGCCCGGCCAGGCCCCCACCCACGACGATCACCCGGCCCCGGGTCACGACCCACCCCCCCTCACGTGCCCACCCCTGCTCACGTGCCCACCCCTGCTCACGTGCCCACCCCCGCCATGGCACGCGTCGCCACCCACGCCTTCTCCCATGCTGGAAGCGAGAGTCGGGTGCTCAGCACCGCTGCAGGCTGGCGCTGGATCGAGTTGAACAGGCGACGGTAGATGCCAGCCATGGCGCCCACGCAAGCGCGGCTGCGCCGGTCCAGGAGTGGGAGAAGGCTCAGGCCCTCCTCCCACCACGGCAAGGCTCTGCGCGCCTCGAAGAGCACCAACGCCACCAGATCGTCTGCGCTCCCCACCAGGTCCGCGCCCACCCCAAAGCGAACCAGGTCCTGCCTGGGAAGGTACATCCGCCCCAGCACGTCGCGATCCTCGACCAGGTCCCGAAGGATGTTGGTGACCTGCAGCGCCACACCGAGCGCGTCCGCTTTTCCCGTGGCAACACCGGGGTCGGAGGAGCCGAAGACGCCGAGCGACAGCCGCCCAATGGACCCGGCCACCCGGCGGCAGTAGCCGACCAGATCGTCGAAGGTCTCGTAGACGGTGCCGGTGGCGTCCATCTCACAACCCTCCACCAGCTCGTCAAAGGCTCCAATGGGAATAGCAAAGCGCTTCGCAGCGTCGCAGAGCGCCACCAGGACCGGGTCGTCTCCAGCAGGACCGGGTCCAGAGCTGATGGCGTGAATCGAGGAGCGCGCCGCCGCCAACGCCTCCAGCTTGGCAGCCGTGCTCAAATTCCCGTCCCCGATGTCGTCAATCCTTCGCGCCATCGCGTAGATAGCCGACATCGCCCGGCGCTTGTCTGCCGGCAGGAGGCGTATCCCGTACGAAAAGTTGCGCGCCTGGCTCCCGGTTATTCCCTCGCAGCGCGTGTAAGCATCTTCAAGCGAAGCCATGATCGTCCCCCTGCGAAGCACCGGCATCGTGGCCGGGCCTGACGGCCCGGCGATCTGGGTCGAGCTGATGTCGTATGCCGACACTGTCCCGGCCCAGATTGGCAGCCTCCACCAGAAGGCCGAGCGCGTGCCTGGCCGTCCTGGCACGAGTGGGCCGGCACCCGTTCGCCAGGACGTCGAAGTCGGCCCGCTCGATCGAATCCGCCGTAGCCAGGCCCCCCGCAGCGAAGCCAGCCACTGCCAGCCGAGCCATCCCGTGCAAGCCAGCCACCAGCGGCCCGGACGAGTCGAGAAGGGTCCGGGCCCTGGCCACTTGAAGGGCGACAACCGATCGTAGCGCGACGCTGGCACTGGGCGCCGCCAGCTCCTCCTCGGTGCAGCCAAAGCGAGCCAAGTCCTGGCCGGGCAGGTAGATGCGTCCGTGAGTCACGTCCTCACCGACGTCTTGAGTGTGCTCCAGCACCTGGAGAGCGGTGCAGATCCGATCCGAGAGAATGACGCGCTCGGGGCTGGACACGCCGAACACCGCCAACACAAGCCGCCCGACGGGGTTCGCCGAATACCTGCAGTAATCCACGAGGTCGTCAAAGGTGGCGTAACGACGCACCACCTGGTCTCGACGATTGGCCTCGATCAGGTCGCAGAACGGGCCCCGGTCCAGATCCAGCTCTGCCAGCGTGGCCGAAAGGCGAACCATCACGTCGTGGCGTGCTTGGCCCTCGAAGGCCCGCTCAAGCTCGGCCTCCAGCCAATCCAAGGAGGCGAGTCGATCCCCGTCGGCGGCGTCGCCCAGCTGGTCAACCAGGCGGGCAAAGCCATAGATCGCCAAAAGGTGACGGCGGGTCGAGCGGGGGAGAAGCCTCAGCGCGACCGGGAAGTTCTCGCCGCCCGCCCTGCCCATCACCTCGTCCAGGCAGGGAACAGCTGGCGGCGGGGCATCTTGTCCAGCCGCGCCAGCAGCCAGGGCGGTTGCCTCGCCAGCAGCCAGGGTGGTCTCGGGCCGCGCCTGGTGATCTGTCGGGGGCCCCTCCGGCATCTCCAGCAAGGTCGGCTGCGGGACGTTCAACCTGATAGCCATGATCAGCTCACAACGGGCCGCGTGGCCGTTCGAAGGGGCTCGGCATGAGCAGTACCATTGTGATTGCTCAGGGCCTGAGCACCGATAGCCCACCTGCGCATGGCGGCCAATATCGACGAGGCGATTCCAGGGCCGGTGAGGTTCAACCGCATCAGAACGTCCTGCGGACGACCATGGGGGATGTAGGAGTGGGGTGCACCGAGGCTGAGCACCCCAGGTGGCCGTCCCCCGATATCGAGACGCCCCATCGCATCAGCCAGGTGGGTTCCCGCCCCGCCCACGGCCATGCCATCCTCGACGGTAACCACGAGCTGGTGACTTGCGGCGTCGGCCAGCATGGCCGGGTCCGCCGGACGCACCACCCTCACGTCCCACACTGTGGCCGAGATGCCCGAACGCCCCAGCAGGCGAGCCGCTTCGTAGGCGTCAGCCACCAGCTTGCCGACCCCCAGGATGCAGACCGAGCCATCCCCGGTCCTGAGCTTGCGGGCGCTCATGGGTGAGGCAAGATCCTCGAACGCCAATGCATTCGACCGGAGGCAGGCCGTCTTGGGAAAGCGGATCGAGCACGGTCCATCCAGTGTCAGGGCGGCCTCGAGCATGGCCTCCACCTCGGTCGGGCTCGACGGGGCGAACACCACCATGCCGGGAACCGACAGGCACTGCACCATGTCCCAAAGCCCATGGTGAGATGGCCCATCCACCCCGGTGACCCCAGCGCTGACCAGCGCGAACACCACAGGCAGCCTGTGCAGCCCGACATCCAGGTTCACCTGGTCGAACGCACGGGAGAAGAAGGTCGAATACAGCGCCACGACGGGCCGGAGCCCCCCCATCGCCATGCCCGCGGCAGCAGTCACTGCGTGAGCCTCGGCGATCCCGACATCGAAGAATCTATCGGGATGGGCGTCGGCAAACGGCAGGAGACCAACTGAGCCCGGCATAGCCGCGGTGATCGCCACAACCCTGGGGTCGGCACGACCTGCCGCCAGCATGGCCCGAGTGAACAGGTCGATGTAGCCAGGCTCGGCTGGGTCGCCGAGCATCGGGGCATCGGCCGTCGGGGCATCGGCCGTCGGGGCAGCGGCCGTCGGGGCAGCGGCCGTCGGGGCATCGGCCGTCGGGGCATCGGCCGTCGGGGCATCGGCCGTCGGGGCATCGGCCGTCGGGGCATCGGCCGTCGGGGCAGCGGCCGTCGGGGCAGCGGCCGTCGGGGCAGCGCCGGATCCCCCTGCGGGTTCGTGGGCCGCTTTACGGTCAGATGCCAGCTTCCAGTCGTGAAGGCAGGCCACCTCGTCCTCCTCGGCTGGCCCATAGCCTTTGCCCTTCTGGGTCAGCACATGGACCACGATCGGCCCGTCCTGCCAGGCTGTCGCCTTCACCAGGGCCGACTCCATGGCCGCGATGTCGTGCCCATCAATCGGTCCGGTGTAACGCACACCCAGCGCCTCGAAGAACACGTGAGGCTCGATCGCCTCCCGTACGGCGGAGGTGAGCCCGGCCAGAGACGAGCGGGCCAAAGGGCCCAGAGCAGGAGGCAGATCCTCAAGGATCGACTTCACCCGCCGTCGGGTCGACACGTAGGTCGGGCTGAGGCGCAGCTTGGTAAGCGACTCGGAAAGCTTGGACACCGTGGGGGCATACGAACGACCGTTGTCGTTCAACACGATGATGACCGGAGTCTCCGAGTGGCCCAAGTTGTTCAGCGCCTCGTAAGCCAAGCCGCCAGTGAGAGCACCGTCGCCAATGACCGCAACGACCCTCCGCTGGAACGGCGCCACCGAGCCCGCGCAAGAGCCAACAGACGGCCCGGCGTCCAAGGCCAGGGCGCTGGCCAGCCCGTGCGCCCACGAAAGCGAGGTCGAAGCGTGCGAGTTCTCGACCCAGTCGTGCGGGGACTCGGCCCGGTTGGGATAGCCAGACAGGCCACCCTCCTGGCGCAGCATCGAGAAGGCCTTGCGGCGCCCGGTGAGAAGCTTGTGAACGTAGGCCTGGTGACCCGTGTCGAAGATGATCAGGTCGCGCGGCGAGTCGAACACCCGATGAAGGGCGACTGTCATTTCCACGGCACCCAGGTTCGAGCCCAAGTGCCCCCCCGTGACCAGCACCGTGTCCACAATCAAGGTCCTGATCTCTTCGCAGAGGATCGCAAGGTCACTAGCCGTGAGAGCCCGGAGGTCTGACGGGTGCTCGATTCGCTCCAGGATCACCTCCACTGCCTCCTTTTCACGCACTTGCCCACGCGAGGTGGTAATGACTACCCAGTCAGTCTATTGCTCAAACTATGCACCCGAGGGCAGGCCGCTGTCAATAACCCCAATGATGTCCCGGATCCCCAGCACCAAAGCCTGGCCCACCACCCTACGAGCTACCGCCTCGTCAACCGGAGGACGCAAGTGGACCATGACTGCCCGGCGCAGCTCCCTGAACGCGCTTTGGGCAACCCGAGCATATCCCGGTCGGCGCTGGGCAGCCAGGGCCAGAAGATCCAAGAGCAGTGGTAGGCGGCCGAGCAGCGACCGCCCGAGCAGCGCCCCGGCTTCCGCCTCGCTCAGCCCTCCGGACCCCGCCGAGTCAGCCCCGTCTGCAAAGGCTCGACTGACCTCGGCTTCCGCGGCTAGCACCACCGCGAAGAACAGCTCCTCCTTCGACCGGAAGTGAAGGTAGAAGGAACCTTTGGCCAGCTGCGCCAACCCGCAAACATCATCCACGGTGACCTCGGAGAGGCCGTGGCGGGTAAAGGCGGTCAGCCCAGCGGCCAACAAGCGCTCCGCTGGCCCGCTGCTCTGGCCCGGGCGCTTGTGGGCCTTTGCCACCTCGTCCCACATCTCGGGCCGGAAGGCCTGCTCTTCGGGCATCTTGGCCAAGCTGGGCAGGATCCGCCCAATCTCGGCCAGCGGCATCTGCCTGCGCGAGCGCAGGATCTTGACCAGATTCAACGCCTGCTCGTGACGCCGGTCGTAAAGGAAGCGGTTGGGAGCCACCCGGTGGGGGGCCGGTATGAGCTGCAAGCTCAGGTAATGACGGATCGTCGCCGGGCTCACGTTCGTCCGGCGCACCAGCTCGGCCATCGAGAACCGCTCACCTGGTTCGCCAGGGCGGGCCGGGTGGTTAGCATCGAGGCGCACGGTCAATGAAACCCGCTCAGCACTCGACCGGTTAAAAGTCGGAGCAGCACGCGCTCAGGAGGCCACATGCACCACGTCGTCGTGGTCACTGATTCAAATGTCTGCCTGCCTGTCGCCCTGGCCGAAACGTTGGGCATCCAAGTGCTCCCGATCACAGTCCACCTGCCAGGCGCCGACCACCAAGACGGTGGGGAGGGCCTTTCCTCCCTGGTCTACCAGGCACTGGACGACAACCAAGCGGTGAAGTCGAGCCCACCCTCGGTCTCGGAGTACCTCGAAGCCATCGAGGGTTCCGACGCGGCCTCGGTAGTGGTGGTCACCCCAGCCACCGAGTTCACCACCATGCACACCCACGCCTCGCTGGCCTGTTCCCTCGCTCGACGGCGCGCGGTGGCGATCGACTCTCGCACCGCTACCGCGGGACAGGGTCTGGTGGTGCTGGCTGGCGCACGCGCTGCCGCCGAAGGTGCGTCTCTCGAGACCGTCATCCGGGTGGTAGAGGACTCAGCAGGGCGGGTCGACCTGGTCGCCTCCGTGGCGGAGCTGCAGACCCTCTGGCGCCGGGGTTGGGTCCCCTCACAGGTCATGGACGCGCACGGTCCGCGGACGCTGTTCAGGTTCAGGTCAGGTTCTGTCGAGCCCCTCGCCAGCGTGGAGTCTGCGACGGCCGCGATCGAGGCCATCTATGACCAGTGGCGCCAAGGTGGAGGCCCGGACTCGGACAGCTCAGTGGTATTTCACGCCGACGATCCGGGGCTGGCCGCCAGGCTGGAGGAACGTCTCGGCAGGGTGAGCTTCGTATCCGGGTTCAGCGCGGCCATGGGGATCCACACAGGCCGGGGCGTGGTGGGTGCCGCCTGGTTGGCCGCCGGGCACTGAGAGCTCAGCTGGTGTCTTCCTCCTCCTCGTCCTCCTCGTACAGGCACCAGGAGGCATGTTCGCCATCTGGGCGGGCGCCGCATTCGGGGCACGGCACGATAACTACCTCAGCCGCCCGCTTGAGGCTGCGGGCCTCCTCAAAGCGCCGATGACGTCCCTTCTTCACGAGCTGCTCCCAGTTCTTCGGTGTTCACGGGACCACGACAGTGTACTGCTTGCGGCCAGCGCTGCGGTATCGTCGAGCTGTGCCCGAGGAGCCAACGTCAATCGACGTGCCCGCGATGATCCAACGATTCCGCCAGCGGGCCAAGGCCGTGCGTGAGCGGGGACTTCCACCTGTGGAGGGTCCCGAGCGCCGGCGGATCATCGAGGCAGCCCAACAGGACTTCATGGACTACGCCATGCTGGGGGACGCCGAAGGTGAGCTGGTGGACGGCATCCTGACCCTCCGCATCGACCTGCGGCCCCGCGAAGGGGGCTAAAGACCCAGCTCGGCAAGAACCTTCCTGGCGTGTCCGTCCGCCCGCACATTGTACCAGGACCGTTGAATCCTGCCCGAGCCATCCACCACGAAGGTCGAACGGATCACCCCGATGCTCCTGCGCCCATACAGCGTCTTGGGGCCCCACGCGCCGTAGCGCTCCATGACCTCGTGCGTAGGGTCGGAGGCCAGTCTGAGCGCAAGCCCGTGCTTGGCCCGGAAGGCCAGGTGGCTCGCCGGCGGATCGGGTGAGATACCCAACACACCGACGTCGCCGAACGCGGCCAGGTTCTCGTTGAACTGACACGCCTCGGTAGTGCAACCCGGAGTGCCGTCCTTTGGATAAAAATAGAGCACCATCCGCCGGCCCGAGTAGTCCACTAGGGACACCGGGTTTCCATCCTGGTCGACCAACCTGAACGGCGGGGCCAGGTCAGCAACACCGAGCCGGGGCATCAGGCCCCCGCCGGTGCCTTCACCAGGGGACGTCGTGATCGCTCCTCCAGCACCAGTCCCCCACCAGTCGCCAGGCCCAAGGCTGCCTCGCCAGCCACCAGGCTGCGAAGTGGCGCCCCGAGCAGGCTCGCCCGCCAGTCCTGCGCCAACCGGCAATACGCATCGCCACGCAGCATGGCGTGCAGGTCGGCACGGGTGGCGAGGAGCGTGGTGTCGATCTGCAGCTCGTTCGCCCGCTGCGTCACCCAGGCCGCGGCCAGGGTCGCCGCCGGGCGCAAGGCCGGGTCCAGGTCGTCGTTCACCGGAAGGCACAGCGAGCTGTCCGGAAGGACCATCCCCTCCTCCACCGCCGCCAGGAGCTCTGCCGCCAGCTCGGGCTTGAGGCGACGGGCTTCGAGTCCCCTCACTTGAGCCAGCTCCTCCGAGCTGCGGGGCGGGCGATTGGCGATGGAGACCACCGAAAGGTCGGGCAGGACGAAACGGGGCGGCTTGTCCAGCCCGGCCGCTCGCAGCTCACGCCAGGCGAACACACACTGGGCGACAGCGCGGGCCCGGCCCCGCAGGCTACGGGCCTCACGCATCCGCCACCAGACCTGGCATGGCGGGCAGGCAAGCCTCGGCCGGTGGAGGAAGAGCTCGCACTCGGTCTCCGCCCAGCCAAGCCTGCCCATGGACAAAAGCGCAGTTGCCAACGCTTCGTGGAGCTGGAGGAGATACGCCACATCAGCGGCAGCATACGTCCTCTGTTGGGAGCTCAGCGGTCGCCTCGTCCAGTCCGTCAAGCGGTCCCCCTTTGAAAGAGTGTGCCCGAGGAGGCGCTGGGTGAGGTTGGCCAGCGAAGGCGTGGACATGCCCATGAACCCCGCGGCCAGCTGGGTATCGAAGAGGCGGGAGGGGACCGTCCCGCATGCCCGGGTGAGGACCTCCAGATCCTGCTCGCCAGCGTGCAGGACTGCCAAGCCAGGACCGTTGAGCACTCCTGCCAGCGGCTTTAGCTCCACTGCAAAAGGATCCACCAGCGCGATGCCCCCAGACCAGGAGATCTGAACCAGGGCCAGCAGGGGATAGTAGGTGCGCTCCCGATGGAACTCGGTGTCGAGGCCATATGCCGGCTCGCTGGCCAGCTCACCCACCAAGGCGTCCAGCGCCGCCTCGTCATCGATCCAGCGGTACGTGCTCAGAGCTGCATCCTGTATGTCACTGTGATGAACGCTAGCCCCCGTAGCTCATTCGCGTGTCCTCCATCCGCAGTACCGGGGTGTCCTCGGCTCGGTTGAAGCCCGTGCCGAGGACCTCCCCCACAAACAGCGTGTGACTTCCCACCTCCAATGCGTCGCTCACCCGGCAGTCCAGCCAGGCCACGGCTTGGGCCAGGATCGGTGCCCCGGTGACGTCCTCCCTCACCGCAAAGCCGGCAAGGGTGAGGCCATCGGTGGAGAGTTCCGCCAGCACCGGCTTCACGAACTTGCGCACGATGGCCCGATCCTCGCGGGCGACCGTGCTCAGGGCAAACACTCCCCCTTCCAGCATCAGCCGGTGGGTGACCGCGGCCACCTCCACGCTCACCATCATCGCCTTGGGCTCGGTGGCCACCTGGCAAGCCCAGGAGGTGGTCATCAAGTTGCGCTCGTCGCCGGCCCGGCTCCCCACGACGTAGATCCCGCACGGCATCGACCAAAGCACCCTACGGCGCAGCCGGTCGTAGTCCTCGTCCCTCACCCGAGGCCCCTCACCCGAGCACCTGTCTCGCGCGGGCCTTGGCGGCAGCCATCTCCTGGTTGCCTGTGATCAAGTAGTGGTTGATGGCCACCATGGTGGCCGGCTCCCCCTTGTGGTTGACACAGCTGTTCGCGTAGTTGAGGTATGCCACGTAGGCGTTGCTCAGGTCATTGCTCAGCGCCTGGTCGGGGGTCGGGAGCTGGACGTAGTCCTTGTTGACAGCCTGGCCCAGGGTGATGCAGTCGAACTCGACGACGGCAGGCTTGTCTCCAGGTGCACGGGCCGCGTCGATCCGGGCCACGTCCGCCTCGACAGCCGCGTACTCGCTCTGATAGCTGGTCCCGGACTCCCAGACTTTGAGGCGGTGTGCCGGGGTGCCCACCTGCTCCGCCGAGGCACAGCCGGCCAGGGCGCCGAAGCCGACCAGGGCGAGCACCAACCTCAACGCCTTCAAGACCTGTGACCCCAATCAGGGTCGAGCTGGTGGAGCAGGAGCCTGCACCGGTCGGCTTCGTCCGCCTCACCAATTGCCTCAGCGGCCTGACGCAGACCGTCCAGCGCAGCCAAGAATCCGCGATTGGGCTCGTGTGACCAGCGCACATATCCGGTGCCCCTCCAGCCAGCCCCCCGTAGGGCGTCCAAGCCCCGATGGTAACCCACCCGGTAGCACGCATAGGCCTCCACGTCGTCGCGGGCCAGCTCGCCCAGCGCGGCCCACGCCGCCAGATAGCGAGGGAATGACGCCACGACATCGGCGACCGCTTCCCGCCGGTGCTCAACCGGGCGTCGGATCGCATCGGCCAAGCGTTGGGAGGCCTCCGATGGCCAGGGCGGGAGCTGAGTCTCGGGCGGCTTGGACGACAGGGCGAGGGGGGACTCTTCGGGCATGCATGAATGGTGGCACAGTGTGGAGGTGAGCGCCCAGCGGTGCAGGTTTTGTGCGATCTTGGCTGGGGAGGCACCAGGCGATCTGGTGTTGGACGAGGCTGTTGTGGCGGGGCTGTTGGACAACCGACCGCTGTTCCCCGGACACGTCCTGGTCCTGCCGCGCGAACACCACGAGACCCTGTCCGACCTGCCCGCCGCCTTGATAGAGCCGGTGTTCTCCACGGCACAAAGGGTCGCCCAGGCGCTGGAGGAGGCTCTGGGAGCTGAGGGGACCTTCGTGGCCCTCAACAACCGGGTCAGCCAGAGCGTGCCCCACCTCCACGTGCATGTCGTACCGCGCCGCCGCGGTGACGGCCTGCGCGGCTTCTTCTGGCCCCGCCAGCGCTACGAGTCGCCGGAGGCCATGACCGTCATGGCTCAGCTGCTTCGTCTGGCCCTGGAACGCCAGACCTAGCCGTTCCGAAATCTGTCTCATCTGTCACTTTGGACGAGGACGGGCTTCGGAGCCACCCGTTGCCGGGTGGCAGTGACGGTCTTACGCCCACACTGCTCCGTAGGGGCAATGGTGGCGCCGTCTTCGCAGTTCGTCGAGGAGCACCTGGGCGAGCCCATGAACCTCTCCTCTCCCTGCGCGTTCGCACACACTGCTCCCGCAGGGGGCAAAGGTGTGCCGGTTCCCGCCCCACTGGCGGTACTGGTAGTGCCGTGCGCCTCGACGAGCGAGGCAAGGTTGTGTGCTGCGTTGAGGTCCCGGTCCACGACCAAGCCACAGTGCTCGCAGCGGTAGGTGCGCTCGGAGAGGGACAGCTTGGCTTTCACTGCCTTGCACCGAGAGCAGGTCTTGGAGGACGGATACCACCGGTCGGCCACGACCAGGGCCGAGCCGTACCAGGCGGTCTTGTAGGCGAGCTGGCGGCGAAGCTCGGCTGGAGAGGCGTCGGCGATGGCCCGGTTGAGCCCGGCCTTGCCCCGCCAGTTTCCCGATCCCTTGGCGCTGGCGGTCATCCCCGCCACAGCCAGGTCCTCGACCACCACGGTGCCATAAGTCGCGGCCAGCCTGGTGGTGAGCTTGTGCAGCCCGCAGAGCGGGCGGCGGCCACCTTGGCGTGAGTGCGGCCCAGTGCCGACTTGGATCGTTGCCAGCGCTTGGAGGGCGACTGCCCCTTGGCCGGCCCACGCCGGCGGGAGCACTGCGCTTGCAGGCGGGCAATGCGCCGGGCGTAGCGGGATGCGTGCTTGGGGTTTGTGACCACCTCGCCGGTGGAGGCCACGGCCAGAGACTTGACGCCCACGTCCACCCCGACCACCTCGCCAGGGCGGGCCGGGGTGGTGTCTGGGCGCTCGGCCTCGCATCCGAAGCTCAGATACCACCGCCCGGCGTGCTCAGAGACCGTCACCGACAAGATGCGGGCGGTCCCCGCTTCGAGGCGGGCCCCGAGCTTGGTGGTCGGCTCCTTGGTGCGGATGATCCCGATGCGGGGCAGGCGGACGTGGCGGTCGTCGATAACGCCGAAAGCCCCGGTGGTGACCCGGAAGGACCGGCGAGAGTGCCGCTTGTGCCGCCGGGGGAACCCGATCCGGGCTCCTTTGCGCTGGCCCCTGCGGGACTTGTCCCATGCGTCCAGCCCTCTGGCCAGGGCATCGAGGCCAGAGCTGTACGCCTCCTTGGAGTTTTCCGCCCACCACGGCGCTATCTCGGCCTTGGCCTGGTTCCACTCCCGGCGAAGCGCGGCCAGGCTCCACGGCACCGGCCCGGCCAGCTCGGTGGCCCAGGTCTTGGCCTGGTCGGTACTGGCCCCCTGGCGCAACGCCAGGGCGGCGAGCACCCGGCACGCATCCATACGCTCGATGACAGTCGCTCGGCCCCAGTTGTAGGCGAAGCGGGCCGCTCCGGCATGGGATGCCAGTGCCGAGCGGGCATGGTCGTTCGGGTCGACCTCGAAGCGGAACGCTTGGTGCACCAGCATCTACGCCACCGCCTCGCTCTGAGTGGCCGACAGCGCGGCCTGTGCTCGGCGCTTGGCCGAGCGGCGGCCGTACAGTCGGGCGCAGAAGCTGGTGAGCACCTCCACCATGTCTCGAACCAGGTCGTCAGCGACCTCGGCCTCTTCGACGACGACCACACTGCGGCCTTGGGCCGCCAAGGCGGCTTCGAGGTACTCAACACACACTGCTCCGCAGGGGCAAAGGTCCCGGTGCTCGACCACGATGGTTCCCACCATTGGGTCCCGCAGCAACGAGAGGAGCTTGGTGCGATGACCGTTGAGTCCAGAGCCAACCTCAGCGACGACCTTCGTCGGTGCCAAGCCGTCCGCTGTCGCTTGCATCGTGAGCCTGGCCACCTGGCGGTCCAGGTCGGCGCGCTGGTCCCCCGACGACACCCTGGCGTAGATGGCCACGCCCGAGATGGTCTGGGCCGGTTCGTCCACCAGGATCGTCCCCGTCGCCAGCTGGCGGGCCGGGACTGGCAAGACCCCGGCGCGAAACCAGCGGGCCGCGCTCTGGCGGCTCACGCCGTTCTGCCTCGCCCACTCGGCCAGCTTCATGCACTCCATCATGACGAGAGGGTGTGACACTCGTGGCCGAACGAGACAGAATCACCCATTCCACTCAACAGTTGGCAACCCTCACAGCGCCGCGAGCGCCGCTGCCACCGCGGCGTGAACCTCGTCGTGGACAGACACGTTGGCTCGGCGGTTGGTGCGGACCCTTACCACCGAGCACTGCCCCGATGCCAGCGCAGCGGCCACTGCCGGGGCCAGATCGCTGGCAAACCGAGCCTCGGTCACCTCGACTCCGTAGGCGGCGGCGACCTGGGACAGGTCCACTGGCTGAGGGGTGCCCCACAGCAGCTCGAATAGCTCGTCATCGACCGCCTCCGCCTGCGGGAGGAACGAAAAGATCCCCCCGCCATCGTTGTCCACCACCACAAATGTCGCCGCCAGGCCCCGCTGCGCGGCGCCCAGCAGTGCGCTGGCGTCGTAGAGGAAGGCGAGATCACCCATCAGGCCCACGGTGGGGCTCGACGAGCAGGCGGCGACTCCGAGGGTCGTCGAGAGGGTGCCATCGATCCCGCTGGCCCCCCGATTGGACAGGACTCGAGGAGGAGCCTCGACAGGCCCCCCATACCATTCGAGGTCCCGTACCGGCATGGAAGAGCCCACCACCAGCGTGGCGCCGGGCGGGAGCGCACCCAGGAGCGACCGAGCCACCCCTGGCTCGGTGCTTTCGGTGTGGGCGGCGAGCACGCGGGTGATCGCCCGCTGAGCCGCGCTTTCGGCCTCGCTCCAGCTAGCCAGCCACGGGCCGGCAACGTGCTCCGCCTGGCGCCCCAGCGCGCGGCAGACCGCCGTGGGGTCAGCCCGCAGCACGCTGCAAGCGCTGTGCTGCGGGTCCGCCCAGGACCAACACGGGTCCACCAGCACCTGGTCCACCCCTTCGCCGAGCGAGCCCAGCCAGTCTGCCAGGACCCTCGAGGCCCACAGAGACCCCAGGCGAAGCACCACCTCTGGTTGATGGGACTCGGCAAACCAGGCGCAGCGCAGGAGGGCATCGGCCGCGGCGACCGTCGTGACCCGGGTCAGGCGACCCCCTGAACGGGGGTCAGCCAGCACCGGCCACCCAAGGGACTCCGCGAGGGCGTGAATCGCGAGCACGTCACCCGCGCCAGCCCCAGCCACGATCAGCCCGCGCCGGCCGGCACAACGCTCCACGAGCCGGCCCCACTCACCCGGCTGGTCCGGCCCAGCCAGCCCATCCCACGCGGCCGGCCCAGGTACCACCACTTGGTGCCAGGGCTCGGCTCCGGGGCGCCCGGGCGGGAGCTGGCCCGCGTTACCCACCAGCGGCTCTCGAAAGGCCAGGTTGGCGTGGACCGGTCCCGGCCCTCCTGGCCCGTCACACGCCTCGGCCACCATCCGGGCAGCCAGGGACCGCCAAGCCCGCGATGTCGCCTGCTCAGCCACACCCGGCGAGACCTCCCAGCGAACGGCCCGACCATACAAGCCCTCCTGCTCGACCGTCTGCGGTGCGCCCACGTGGTGCAGCTCGGGCGGCCTATCCGCAGTGCACACGATCAGGGGAACCCTGCCATGATGAGCCTCCACCACAGATGGGTGCAGCTCCACCGCGGCGGTTCCGCTGGTCGTCAGCACGACAGCTGGACGCCCCGTAGCCAGTCCCACGCCCAGGGCAAAGAATCCCGCCGAGCGCTCGTCCAGGCGCACGACCAGCTCAAGGCGCCCCGAGCGGGCGGCCCGAGCCAGGGCCAGGGCCAGGGGCGCAGAGCGGGACCCGGGGCAGACCACCGCCTGGGTCACCCCACACCGAACCCACTCGTCCACCAGCGTCGCCGCAAAGGTGGCTTGAACGTCGGCGGCTAAGCTCACCATCGATGGCCCCGGCGAGGCTGCACGCCGACATCTTTCCACCCTGCGCCGGGCGACCGGTCCGAGCAACGGCAGTGCTGGTGCATGGCTTCACCCAGACGGCCCGGTCCTGGGCACCAATGGCGACCCGCCTGGCCGCAGCTGGTCACGAGGTGGTCCTGCCCGACGCGCCGGGACATGGCGGCTCTGGGATGATCGCCGCCGATCTTCCCACAGGAGCACGGCTTCTCGGAGAGGTGGGAGGCCGGGCGATTTACGTGGGGTACTCGATGGGCGCCAGGCTCTGCCTGCATCTGGCTCTGGCCCAACCCGAGCTGGTCGAGCGCCTGGTCCTGCTGGGGGCAAACGCCGGGATCGAGGATTCGGTGGCCCGGGCAGCACGGCGGCGTGCCGACGAGGACCTCGCCGAGCGCTTGGACCCGCGAGCAGGCTCGGGCCAGCGCCCGCCGCAGGACCCGGGCGCCCCGCAGGACCCGGGCGCCCCGCAGGACCCGGGCGCCCCGCAGGACCCGGGCGCGGCGGCACGCCTGGACGCCTTCCTCGATGCCTGGCTGGCCCAGCCGTTGTTCGCCACACTCCCGGCGCGGGCGGCCGGGCTCGACGATCGGCGCCGCAACAGCCCGGCGAGCCTCGCCTCCAGCCTGCGGCTGGCCGGCACGGGCACGCAGGAATCCCTTTGGAGCCAGCTCGGACGCCTCGAGATGCCGACACTGGTGATGGCCGGTGCCCTCGACACAACCTTTGTCGCCCACGCCGAGCGTATGGTCGCAGCCATCGGGCCCAACGCCCGGTTTGCTCTCATTTCGGGCGCAGGACACGCGGCTCACCTCGAGGCACCTGAGGCCTTCTACGAGGCGCTCGGCGGGTTCGTGGGGGAGGTGCTCGGAACCACTGGGTAACCTTCCTTTGGATACCTTCGCCGAAACGGGGTGTGGGGCGGGAAGCCCAACGGCTTTAGCCGTGGGAGGCAGAGCCCCGGGCGGGCCGAAGGC
>JAVKSL010000014.1:0-5526 GCA_039583695.1 Acidimicrobiales bacterium
GTCTCCACGCCGGACTCGATGGTCCAGCCGTGACTGGCCAGCAGGGCCTTGGCCTTGGTAGTGCTGAACGGGAAGGGATTGGACTTCTCGAAGCTGTCGGCGAACGAGTTGGCCGGAGCCACAGGCACCGGGCCGTAGCTGGGCACCGCGTATCCGCCGTAGGGGCCGGCTACGACCTCAGGTTGGTCGATCACGTCTTGGAGGGCCTGGCGAACGTAGAGCTGGCTCAGGATCGGCCCCACGCCAGCGCTGTTCAAGTTCAGCTGCATGTAGTTGAAGGAGAATATGATCCAGGGCGAGATGGTGTAGCCCAGCTTGGCGATGCGCGACTTCTGGGAGTTGACGTCCTGCCAGGGAACGTAGCCGATGTCAGGCCCCGACCCCGACGTGATCTGGTTGTACTCGGCCGAGTCGACGGTGAACGGCAGCTCCTCGAACTTGGAGATGGTCGGCTTGACCGGCCCCGAGTACGCCTTGTTGGGCACGAAGGTGGCCTGGCCGTTGGACGGGGTGAACTGGCTGATCTTCCACGGCCCGTCGACCACCTGCCACAGCGGGTTGGAGGTCCAGGTGGACTTCGAGTCGGACGCCGAGTTGAGGTACTTGTACACGGCCTTCGCACCAGCCGGGGTCATGTCGTAGTTGCCCACCTTGCCGCTGGCGGAGGTCTTGTCCCAGACCTGCTGGGGTATCGGCGTGATCTGGCTCAACTCGTTGTAGAGGAACCAGGTGTGATTGTATGCCTTGTTGAGGTGCAGCTGGAAGGTGGACGGGCTGAGCACAGTCATGGAGGTGATGTTGTCCGGGTAGGCCCCGGGCACGTAGGCCCCCCAGTTGGTCTTCTCGACATTCATCAGGTCCTGCCAGAACTGGATGTCGCGGGTGGTCACCGCCTGGCCGTCGGACCACTTGTAGGGCTTGAGGGTGATGGTGACGGTCTTGCTGTTCGCCGACCAGACGGGGAGGTCGGCCAGGGAGAGCTGGGTGTTGATCACCGGGCTCTCGCCAACGCCGTACCAGTACAGCGGACGCCACATCAAATAGGCCAGGTACTGGTCGTTGGCGGTGGTGAACTTGCCCGGCGGCTCCAAGGGGAAGATGTAGTTGGCCGCGAACGACGGTGGCAACGCCATCGTCACTGTGTTCGCGTTGGTCGCGCTTCCGCACGCGGCCAGCAGCAATGCCCCGGCAGCGATAGCCACCACTCCTCCGGCGAACCGTCGAATGACCTTCATGGCCCCCCCTCCTCGGTCGGTTGACTCAACACTACATGAACGCGAGCCCCGTTACACGACAGCGGGCTCTTGGAGCGGGAAATGACAGGCTGCCTGATGCCCTTTGCCGAAGGACCTCAGCACCGGCTCCTCCGCAGCGCAACGCTCGGTCGCCCTCGGGCAGCGGGTCCTGAACCGGCAGCCCGACGGGGGATCGATGGCAGAGGGAAGCTCCCCAGCCAGCGCCGCCCCTGAGCGCGAGCGGTGGCGAGACGGGTCAGCCTCGGGGATCGCCCCCAGCAAGCCTGCCGTGTACGGGTGGGCCGCACGGGCATAGATGTCCTCGCCGGAGCCGATCTCGACCAGCTTGCCCAGGTACATCACGCCGATGCGGTCTGCCAGGTACTTGACCACCGCCAGGTCGTGGCTGATCACTATGTAGGTGAGCCCGAAGCCGGCCTGCAGGCGCTTCATCAAGTTGAGCACCTGGGACTGGATCGAGACGTCGAGGGCGGAGACCGGCTCGTCGGCCACGATGAGCCGGGGGCTCAGGGTCAGCGCCCTGGCGAAGCCGATGCGCTGGCGCTGGCCGCCGGAGAACTCGTGCGGGTAGCGCTCCACCGCATCGTCAGCCAGGCCCACTTCCCCCAGCAGCTCGGCCACCCGTGCGTCGCGCTCGGCGCGAGTGAAGATGTGCTGCACCGCCATCGGCTCCCGCAGCGTGACGCCCACCCGCATGCGCGGGTCGAGGGAGGCGTAGGGGTCCTGGAACATCAGCTGCAGGTCCCGGCGCTGCCGCCGCAGCGTCGCGCCACGCAGCGAGGCCAGATCGGTCCCGTCGAAACCCACAGTCCCCGAGTCCGGTCGCTCCAGGGCCACCACCAGGCGCCCGATCGTCGTCTTGCCACATCCGGACTCGCCAACCAGGCCGAACGTCTCGCCAGCTGCCACCGAGATCGACACCCCCGAGACCGCCTTCACCGACCCGCGCTTGCGCTGGAGAACGCCCGCAGTGACCGGGAACTCCTTGTGCACGTCCACCAACTCCAGCAGGGGGACTGGAGCAGCCCCGTTCAAGGCGCCCTCGGGCAAAGCAGGGCCGGTCCGAAACCTCACCGGGGTCGGCGCTGGCGCCGCGCCCAGCGGTCGGGGATGAAAGCAGGCAAACGGGTGCGCTGGGTCACCGCCACCAAGCACCGGGTCCTCCTCCCGGCAGCGCTGGCTGACATAGCCACATCGCGGAGCGAAGCGGCAGCCAGACGGAGGGTCGGCCAGGTCGGGAGGCAACCCGGGGATCGAGAAGAGCTGGCTGTCCCGGTCCTGGTTGAGTCGCGGGATCGAAGCCAGCAGGGCCTCGGTGTAAGGGTGGCGGGGCTCGGCGAACAGCTTGGCCGTGCTGGCCGCCTCCACGATCCGCCCGGCGTACATAACCAGCACCCGGTCCGCACGCCCGGCTATCACCCCCATGTCGTGGGTTATGAGCAGCATCCCCATGCCCAGGCGGCCCTTGAGGTCGTCGAGCAGCTCGAGGATCTGATCCTGAATGGTCACGTCCAGGGCAGTGGTCGGCTCGTCGGCAATGAGCAGCTGGGGGTCGCAGACCAGCGCCATGGCGATCATGGCCCGCTGGCGCATCCCCCCGGACAGCTGGTGGGGATAATCGTCCAGGCGCTCCGCGGGTCGGGGCATGCCCACCAGGTCCAGGACCTCGGCGGCGCGGTTCCTCGCGTCGGCCCTCGACGCCCTTCGATGGAGCCGGTACGGCTCGGCCACCTGGTTGCCAACCGTCATGGTGGGGTTGAGCGAGGTCATCGGGTCCTGAAAGACCATGGCCACCTCCTCCCCGCGCACCTTGCGCATCTCGGCAGGTGACGCGGCCACCAGGTCTCGCCCGAGGAGCCGGATCGCCCCGCCGGCAATCCTGCCCCCAGGCGGGAGCAGGCGCATCACCGACATGCCAGTCATCGTCTTTCCGCAGCCAGACTCGCCAACCAAGCCGACGGTCTCGCCAGAGGTGACGCTGAAGCTCACCCGATCGACAGGGTGCACCACATCGCGGCGACGGGCGATGTCCGTCCGGAGCCCCTCGACCTCCAGGAGGTTCGCCACCCCGGGCACGTTAGTGCCTGGATTTGGCCCCGCCTCACGCGGGCCGACCCAGGGTCAGGCTGAGCCGACCAGCTATGGGCCGACGGTCGCCCAGGGCGCTGTGGCACAGCACCGATGCCGGCCAAGCTCGGCAAGCGGTCACTGTCGCCTTCCTGCTCGCCAGCTGAGTCAGCGGACAGCCCGGGTCCGGACTATCCTCCGCTGCGTGCCCAGCCGGAGTCCGCTGGGAATCCGGCCAAGCCGGCTGGTGATCTTGGCTGTGGTGCTGGCGTTGATCGCCGGGGCTGCCCGCATCGGCACCGAGGGGGCTCCCGCCATCGTGCTCACCCGCACCCTGGCGACCACCGTGCTCATCCCTGGCCCACCACCGGATCTCACCTGGCCAGCACACGGGGAGGCCGCGGTAGCGGTGTCAGGTCTGGGCACGCTCGGAAGCGTGGGCGGAAGCACTCCGATGCCGATCGCCAGCATGGCCAAGATGATGACCGCCTACCTGACGTTGCTCAAGTACCCGCTGGCCATTGGTCAAGGCGGCTTCACCTACACCGTGACCGAGCGGGATGTGGTCGAGCAGCACAACCGGGTGGCGTTGGACCAGTCCACGCTGGCAGTCGCCGCCGGTGAGCGGCTGAACGAGTACCAGCTCTTAGAGGGACTCCTCGTGCCCTCGGGCAACAACGTGGCCACCATCCTGGCGCGCCTCGACGCTGGCGGCAACCTGAGCGCCTTCGTGGCCCGGATGAACTCCGAGGCCAAGACCCTCGGCCTCGACCACACTACTTACACCGATCCCAGCGGTTACGCGCCGACAACTGTATCGACCGCGCTGGACCAGCTCACGCTGGCCCAAGTGGTGATGACCAACCCGGTTCTCGCCCAGATCGTGGGCAAGGCGTCGGTGACCCTGCCGGTAGCGGGAACAGTGCAAAATAACGACTCACTCGTCGGCAAGGGCGGATTTATCGGCATCAAGACGGGCTCCGACAGCCAGGCGGAGGGGTGCTTCGCTTTCGCCGACCGACGCGCGGTGGCCGGTCAGACGCTGACGATCTTCGGGGTGGTGATCGGTCAGGGGAACGTGACCGAAGGGTCGGTGATCCAAGCCTCCCTCCGAGCCTCAAAGGCCCTGGCCAACTCAGTCGCGGCCAACCTGGCGTTCAAGGTGGTGGTTCCGTCTGGGACCGTGGTCCTCCTGGCGTCGGCAGCTGACGGTGCGCAGGTCAATGTGGTGACCACCAAGGCGCTGACTGCCCTGGGCTGGGGAGGCCTGCCTGAGCGTGTGATCGTGTCGCTTCGCTGGCCAGGCAACGATCTGAGAGCAGGCCAGGTTCTGGCGAGCGCGAAGATCGCCAACCCATCGGCCACGGGCCCGAGCGCAGCCTCCCCGATGCCCGGCACCCCGAGCGCAGCCGCCCCGAGCGCCCCGATGCCTGTAGCCGTTGCCAGTGATTCAGTAGATGCCAGCGCCACCGCCGCCATGGCCGGGCCGGGAGTCGGCTGGCGCCTGAGCCACTTGTTTGGCTAGCGATGGCCGCTGTATTCGCGCTCGCAGCCTCGTTGCTGTGGGGGACCTCGGACTTCACAGGCGGCGTCGCTTCCCGGCGGACATCGGCCATCTCCGTCCTGCTGGTCACGATGCCGGTCGGTCTCGCCGGTCTGCTTGTCGGGGCGCTCATAGAAGGCGGGCACCCGACAGGTGGGTCCCTCGGGTGGGGAACGCTCTCGGGGTTGGCAGGAGGTGTTGGGGTGCTGGCATTCTACCAGGCCCTGTCCACTGGCTCGATGAGCGTGGTGGCCCCAGTGTCAGCCATGGCGGCAGCCGCGGTGCCCGTGGTGGTTGGCCTCGGCATCGGGGAACGTCCCGGCACCACCTCACTCTTCGGGGTTGGCCTGTGCCTGGTGGCGATCGTCATGGTGAGCATCGAGGTGGGAGATGGCGGCAAGGTCCTGGGCGGGACGCTTTCGGGCTCTGGGCGACGGGGTGTCGCTCTGGCGGTGATCGCCGGCGCCGCCTTCGGGCTGTACTTTGTGCTGCTGAAACCGGTAGGCTCAAGCGCCGGCCTGTGGCCGCTGGTGACCTCCCGGCTGGCCGCCTGGTTGGTCGTCGCAGTCGTAGCGCTCGCACTGGGAGCAGCCGAACCGGCGGGAGCAGCCGAACCGGCGGGAGCAGCCGAACCGGCGGGAGCAGCCGAACCGGCGGGAG
>JAVKSL010000014.1:5626-43211 GCA_039583695.1 Acidimicrobiales bacterium
CCGAACCGGCGGGAGCAGCCGAACCGGCGGGAGCAGCCGAACCGGCGGGAGCAGCCGAACCGGCGGGAGCAGCCGAAGGAGGGCTCGCGCGATTCCCAGGGGGTTGGATCGCATGGCTGCCCATTGCCGCCGGCTGCCTGGACGCAGGGGCCAACGTCTTCTACCTGAGCGCCTTGCACCACGGTCTGCTGATCTCGGTGGCAGTCATCAGCTCGATGTACCCCGCGGTCACCGTGCTGATGGCCCGTTTGCTGCTGGCCGAGCGCCTGCACCGGGTCCAGCAGATTGGACTCGCCGTCGCGGTGATCGGGATTGTCCTGACAGCCCTGCCCTAAATGCCGAGCGGTTGCACCTGAGCACCTCAGTGGACCTCAAGTGCAACCGCTCGAGGTGCTCAGTCTGCCGGGCCGGTGGTCAAGGTGACCGAGGCACTCTGGCTCCGACCTGACGGGTCCACCCAACCAATGGTCACCGTGGTCCCCGGCTTGGCCGAGCTCAGAAGCTTGGTGAGCCCTTTGATGGTGTTGACTGGGGTGCCGTTGACCGAGGTGATCACGTCACCGGCGACAAGTCCGATCGAGTAGGCCGGGGTACCCGACAGGACCGCGGCCACCACCGCACCGGAGCTGACCGGCGGCGTGTATCCAGACGCTCCAGCGGCGCCACCGAACGGGAAGTAGCCCCCAAACCCGCCGAACCCGCCAATCTGGCCCAACAATGGTTGCTTCTCAGCTGAACTCACGCTCTCGACGTCGACTCCCAAGAACCCCTTGGATGTCCCGACATTCCCAATCTGGACGGTCGAGCTACCCCGGCCTTGCTCGATCTGGGTGACAATCGAGCTGAAGATCCTCGTGGGGATGGCAAAACCGACGTTGGTCGTAGTGGTGGTGTATCCACGGCTGTCGGCGGCTGCTGCAGTGTTCATCCCGATCACGTGGCCCTTGGAGTTGAGCAGGGGCCCGCCGGAGTTACCCGGCTGCAGTGGGGCGTCAACCTGGATGAGGCCAGTCAGGTTCTCGCTTTGCCCCGACGACGGATCGCCGGCGGTCACGGAACGGCCGAGAGCAGTGATGGTGCCCTGGGTAACCGTGGGCGGTCCAGGTAGGTCAAGGGCATTTCCGATGGCAACCACCGGCTCGGCGAGCCGGGGACCGGTGGACGCCAGCTTCACCGTGGGCAATCCAGAGGCCCCCTCCAGCTGCAGGAGCGCCACGTCCTTGGTCGGGTCAGCTCCCAGGATCTTGACCTTGTAGGTGTGCGACGTCCCCACGATCGTGGCCGTGATGGAAGTAGCCCCGTTGATCACGTGGTTGTTGGTCACGACGATTCCCGATGAGGTGAGGATCATTCCGGTGCCTGCCGACTCGCCTCCCTGGTATTTGTCGACGGAGGTTATATCCACCAGAGCGGGGTCGACCTTGGAGGCGACCGCCGATACGTTCAGGTTGCCGGTGCTCACTCCCGTACCCAACCCCGTATTGCTAGACGGGCCGTTGCCGCCGAACCCAGGCTGGACCGCTTGGGAGCCGCCGCTGCTCAAGGCCACAGTAAGGCCGCTGCTGGCCGCGGCCACAAGCATGACGATCCCCACCGTTACGAGCACCCGCCGCTGCTTGACCGATGGCTTTGCCCGGCGGCGCGCCGAACGCCCACCTTCGGCCGAAGAGGCACCGCCGGAAGGAACCCAACCACCAGGGTGAGGGGCCCAACCACCGGGCGGGGCCCAGCCAGGAGGCGGCGGGGCCCAGCCAGGAGGCGGCGGGGCCCAGCCAGGAGGCGGCGGGGCCCAGCCAGGAGGCGACCAACCAGGGGGGAATGCGCGGGTGTCGCCCGGCGCGTTGGCACTGGGTGCTCCGGGCTGGCTGGGTGCTCCGGGCTGGCTGGGTGCTCCGGGCTGGCTGGGTGCTCCGGGCTGGCCGGGTGCTCCGGGCTGGCCGGGTGCTGCCGGCTCTCCAGGCTGGCGGCGCACGAGCGGCTCCCCGGCTGCGCCCCAACCTCCGGGGGGCGGCAATCTGAAGCGACCTCCAGAACCGCTATCCCTTGTTGACTCGTTTTGGCCTTCTTGTTCGTTGTCTTCCATCATCATCTCCCACCGGTCTCATCGCTCATGTCGGTGCATGTGTCTCGATCCTTGACCCCAATCTTCGCCCGGCCAGCTGTGGAGAGCCTGGGAAGCCGCTGGGAGCGGTCGTAAAGTGTCGAGCTGTGCTTTGAGTGAGCCTAAGGGCCTTACGCCTAAAGAACACAGGCGCTACGGAGGGCCGACAACGAGCCCTCGGGTATCCGCCTTGAGCAGGAGCGCCCGGCCGGGGACCCGAGCCTCCTCCAAGAGGCTCTCACCATAATCGCGCACCCTCCGCCCAGTCTCGACGTCGCATAGTCCCAGCACGCTCGGACCTGCCCCGGACACGCACGCAGCCCGGGCGCCCCCCCTCACCAGGCCCGCCATGAGCTGGGACGCCTCGGGAATCAACGGGCTCCGCGAGGCCTGATGCAGGCGGTCCTCTGTCGCCGCCCGAACCAGGCGGCGCCGGTCGGCCAAGCCACCAAGCAAGAGACCCATCCGGCCGAGGTTGAACGCCGCATCGCCGAGTGCCACGCTGGCAGGCAGGATCTGTCGAGCTGCGGCTGTGGGCAGGCGGCGGTCGGGAACCAGGACCACGAACACCAGCCCTGGGTCGAGAGAGAGCCGGGTGACCATTGTGGCACCAACCACAGTGGTGGCCGACACCAGCCCACCGACAATGCTGGCAGCAGCGTTCTCGGGGTGGCCATCGCGCACTGTCGCCACGACCATCGGATTGTTGGCCCCAGCCGCGGCAGCGGCGGCAGCGGCCACCGCCGCCGAGGAGCCTAGTCCGCGACCGACCGGAATCTGCGAGCGGATCGTCACAGCCAGGCGGTCGTTCCCGGCCACAGCCATCGCCACTTGCGCCGCCAGGTTGGAGCCGTCAGCCGGCAGGTCCGACCCCTCCCCCTCCGAGCGGACCGTCAGCCTGGGCGCCGGCTTGACCTCCACATCCACGTACAGCTCCAGAGCCACGGCCAGGGTGTCGAAGCCTGGACCCAGATTGGCCGCTGACGCGGGGGCACGGGCACGCATGGCTGGACACGATAGTTACCGAGCGCTCGGGGGGCAAGCCTGCGCGCGGGGGGCAGCCTGCGCTCGGGGGCCAGCCCACCAGGCCTTACCATGGCGTACGTGCTCGACTACCACCTGCACCTCTGGCCGCACGGCGAAGCCGCCGGGCCGACCACCCTCGACGAGGTGGCCGCCTATTGCAAGCGCGCGGGCGAGGCGGGCGTGACCGAGGTGGCGCTGACCGAGCACCTGTTCAGGTTTCGCCAGGCTGACTCCCTGCTGTCGGGTTGGTGGCGCGACGACAAGCGCTGCGACCCGGCGCTTCGCGCCCACGCGGCGGCATACTGGGCCGAGCACGTCGGCGCGGACCTGGAGGACTACGTGAGCACGGTGCTCGAGGCCCGCGCAGGTGGCCTTCCGGTGGTCCTCGGGCTCGAGGTCGACTACTACCCCGGGCGGATGGACCAGGTGGCCAGCCTGCTGGCTGGCTGGCCCTTCGATGTGTTGCTGGGCTCGGTCCACTGGCTCGGCGCCTGGCTCTTCGACGACCTGCGCAGCCCAGCGGTTCAAGCCGAGTGGGGTCGTCGGGGAACCGAGGCGGCCTGGGATGCCTACACCGACGCCCTGTGCGAGCTGGCGGCATCAGGTTCTTGTGATGTGCTCGCTCACCCAGATCTGGCAAAAGTGGCCGGGCATCGTCCAACCAGCCCCGACGAGCGCTACGACCGCATGGCAGAGGCCGCGGCGGCGGCGGGGATGGCGGCCGAGGTCTCCTCGGCCGGGTGGCGCAAGCCGGCAAACGAGGCGTACCCCGCTCCGGCGCTCCTGGCTCGCTTCCACGCCCGGGGGGTCCCGATCACCACGGCCTCCGACGCCCACGGACTCGCCGACGTGGCCCACCGATCCGCGGACCTGGCGGCCCTCGTGCGCAGCGGGGGATACACCTCGCTGACGGCCTTCAGGGGACGGCGCAAGATACAAGTGGGCATCGGGGATGGGGCGGAACCGAGAAGATTCCTTGATAATCCAGCCACGAAATTTGGACCAGTGGCCACCACCTCCGGTGCCCACCCCAGATGGTTGCCCGCAGTTTCCACGATGGGTGAGCTGATTCAGGGGCACACCGAGCTGGGTCCGGAGGATCGGGACCACCTGCAGGGGTTGATGGCCTGGTGGGGAATGCTGGCGGACCTGTCGTTCTCTGATCTGGCCCTGCTCACCGCCACGCGCAAGGGCGGCTTCGTGGTCCTCGGCCAGATGCGGCCGAGCACCAGTCAGACCCTGTACGTCGAGGACCTGGTGGGCCAGGTGATCGCGGAGGATGCCAGGCCGCTTGTCGGCCAGGCGTGGCGGCTGGGTGAGCTGGTCGAAGGCGAGCTGCAGATTGTACGGGGCGAGCAGGTAAGGACCCAGTGCATTCCGGTCCGGCGCGCCGGGCGGGGGTCGGACTGCCAGAGCCAGCTCATAGCAGTCCTGACCCGTGAGGCCGCGCTGGCAATAGGGCGCCGTCCTGGAGAGCTGGAGCGCGAGTATGTGGCGCTGTTCAACCGGTTCGCCCGGATGGTGATGGAGGGGGTGTTCCCCTTTGCCGAGGACATTGCCGAGGGGGAGGAGGCTCCCCGGGTGGGCGACGGCGTCATCATGTTGGACGAGGGCGCCCACGTCAGCTACGCCTCGCCGAACGCGGTGAACGCATTGCACCGCATGGGGGTCACCGCGAACGTCGTGGGCAGGCGGCTCGCGGAGCTGGGCCTGGCGCAGACCGCGGTTGCCGACTCGTTCCTGACCCGGCGCCCGGTGACCGAGGAGCTGGAGCGCCGTCCGGACGTGGCCGTGCTGCTTCGCTGCATACCCCTCCTGGCCGCTGGCCGCATGGACGGTGCCCTGGTCCTGCTGCGCGACGTGACCGACCTACGGCGACGGGACAGGCTCTTGGTCTTCAAGGACGCGGCCATACGCGAGGTGCACCACCGGGTGAAGAACAATCTCCAGACGATCTCGTCGCTGCTGGGCCTACATGCCCGCCGCCTCAGCTCGGCCGAGGGCCGCGACGCCCTGCGCGAAGCGCAACGCCGGGTGCGATCGATTGCCGCGGTCCACGAGATCCTTTCACGAGATGCTGGCGACGACGTGCCCTTCGACTCGATCATCCCGGCCCTGGTGCGCATGGCCGAGGAGTCCGAGGTAACTGGATTACCGGTGCAGGTGCAGGTGAGCGGGGAGGCTGGAGAGCTGGCCGCCGAGCTGGCGACTCCACTGGCGGTCATAATCAGCGAGCTGCTCCAAAATGCGGTGGAGCACGCTTTCGTGGAGCACGAGACCGTCTCAGTGCTCAGTCGGGAGGTTCATCGGGTCGAGCTGGCCCTGGCTCGGGAGACCGGCTTCCTGGCCGTCCGGGTGACCGACAACGGGCACGGGATGCCGGCCGGCTTCAATATCAACGAGACCCGCAGCTTGGGCCTGTCTATAGTGCGTGACCTGGTCACCGAGCAGCTTGGTGGCACCATCACCATGTCCCCTGGGTTTGGCTCCAAGGGCACGATCGTGGAGCTCAGCCTGCCGCTGGTCGAGCTGAACCTACCCCGTGCCGGACACGTCCGAGGGTGACTGCTGGCTGGCCCGGATGCGCAGCGTTTCGAGCGAGCGAGTCAGAATCCGGCAGACCTGCATCTGGCTGACGCCCAGCCGAGCGGCAATCTCGGACTGGGTCAGTCCACCGAAGAATCGCAGACCCACGATGGCCTGCTCACGGGTCCCCAACGTGGCCAGCAGGGGCGCCAGGATCGCCCGGTCCTCGACCTCGGAGAGGCCGGGATCGGTCTCGCCAAGAAATGACCGCAGGCCGTTCCGTTCGTCGTCGCCGTTGCCCGGCGAGTCCAGTGAAGCGAAGCGGTAGGCATGGCCAGCCTCCAGCGCAGCCAAGGCCTCCTCAACGGTCACGCCCACCTCCCCAGCCAGCTCGGGGATGCTGGGAGACCGCCCGAGCTGCTGGGAGAGGTCGGAGACTGCCTGGTTGAGGGTCAGGTAGAGCTCCTGCAACCGGCGCGGCGCCCGCACCGCCCAACCCTTGTCCCGAAAGTGACGCTTCAGCTCGCCCACGATGGTGTGGGTGGCATACGTCGAGAACTCCACCCCGCGCTCAGGGTCAAAGCGCTCCACAGCCTTGACCAGGGCGATAGAAGAGACTTGGATCAGATCGTCCAGAGGTTCGCCACGATTGGCGTAGCGACGGGACAGGTGCGCGGCCAGTGCCATGTGCGCCTCTACCAGCTGGGTGCGCAGCGCCGGGTCTCGGGTATGGGCGAACTCCGCGAGCATGTCGCGCAGTTCGTCCCGACCCGGTCTGTCCATTCTCAACCGCCTGCCGTCTCGGCGCCCGACTTGCGCATCCATACGCTGGCGCCGTGACCGGTGTCTGGACGCACCTCGTAATCGTCCACCACGGCGGCCAGGATCCGCGTTCCCAGCTCGGAAAGCTCTGGCAGACCCTTATGCCCGCCCCGCAACGCCACCTCCACCTCGATCCCGGTGGCAGTCGTCAGGTAACGGAGCTCCAGGGCCGCCTCATCGTCGGGATTTGGCTGCGACAGCAGGGCAAAGCAGATCTCGTCCACAGCCAGGCGCAGGTCCTCCAGCTCGTCGTAGGAGAACCCGAGCCGGGTGGCCAGGCTGGCCCCAGTGATCCACGCAAATCGCAGGTACTCGGGCTTGGCCGGCAGGGTCAGTCGGGCAGTCCTCTCGCTCGTCTCGACCATGTTGACCAACGGTAGCGAGCCGGCCGGCTCTCGCTGGCAGATGGCCTAGCTGGAGCGCTCGCGGTGCCAGCACGTGTCGCTGGCTGGCTCAACCCATCACCTATCCAGAAGTCGGCCAGGGCACGCAGAAACGTGGGAGAATGCCCCATGAAAGTCGCGGTGTGCGCCAAGCAGATCCCTGATCAGGCCAACCCGGCCAAGCTGGACCCGCTCAACCGGACCCTGGACCGGTCCGACCGCCTGATCCTCGACGAAGCCGATTCCTACGGCGTGGAGGTGGCCCTGCGTCTGGTCGAGCAAGCTGGGGGGGGCGACGTGACCCTGGTTTCGATGGCCCCCCGCGGCGAGACGGGCGGCCTTCGCACCGCACTGGCCATGGGCGCGGCTGGAGCCCTGCTGGTGAGCGACGACGACCTGGGCGGGTCGGACGCCCTCGGAACGGCAAAGGTCCTAGCCGCTGCCATCCGGTCGATCTCGCCCTCGCCGGACTTGGTCCTTACCGCCACCGAGTCGACGGACGGCTACACCGGGACCGTGCCCGCGCAGCTGGCCGAGCTGCTGGACCTGCCGTCGATCACCTTCGCCAAGCGGATCGAGCTGGAGGGCGGGGGAACCTCGATCCGGGTGTGGCGCCAGACCGAGTCCGGCCACGACGAGCTCTGCTGCACCTTGCCCGCGCTGGTGTCGGTCACTGCAGGCGTGGTCGAGCCCCGCTACCCCTCCTACCGCGCGATCGTGGCTGCCAAGGCCAAGCCGATCACCCAGCTGAGCCTGGCCGAGCTCGGTATCTCGCCGGACGCGGTGGGGGCAGCGGGGGCACGCCAGGTCGTCACCGGCGTCGTCGCCGCAGAGGCACGCCAGGGTGGAGAGGTGATCGTCGACAGCGGTGACGCCCACGAGCGGATCGCCGATCTCCTCCAGCAGCTGAAGGTGATCTGAGGTGACCCTACTCGACCGGGTGTGGGTGGCGGCAGAGTCTGCCACTGGCGGTCCCAGCTCGGCGACCCTGGAGCTGGTGAGCGGGGCTCGGGGGCTCGGAAAGGTCGTGGAGCTGTTCACCTGGGGCGACGAAGCCACGGTGGCGAGCTCGGCGGACGTGCTCGGCGGATATGGAGTCACCCGGGTCTATTCGGTGGGTGACATTGGCCCGGCTTTGCCCGGGCCTCGGGTGGCCTCCGGGATGGCCGGGCTCATCTGGGCTGGGGATTCGCCAGATGTCGTGCTGGTGGGCGCCACCTACGACGGCCGGGACGTGGCGGGGCGGTTGTCCGCGAAGCTCGACCGGCCCACGATCACCAACGTCGTGGGTCTGGCAGAGGCCGAGGGTCCGCGGCTCGTCGCCGAGCATGCGATCTTTGGTGGGGCCCAGAGCGCGACGTCTCAATTCACCGGACCAGGCCCAGGAATCTTCGTGGTCCGGGACAAGACCTTCGAGGCCCGTCCTACTGAGGTCTCCGGCGTACCGGTCTCCGTCGTGCCGGTCGAGGTCGCTGAGCTGGGCCGGACCAGCGCAGCCCAGGTGGTCTCTCGCCACGTGGAGACCCAGGAGGGCCCCAAGCTGGACGAGGCAACCGTGGTCGTGTCAGGGGGACGGGGACTCGGCAGCCCCGAGCGCTACGCCCTCGTCGAGGAGCTCGCAGCCCTGTTGCACGGTGCGCCCGGGGCGACACGTGCCATAGTGGACGCTGGCTGGGTCGCCTATTCGCACCAGGTCGGACAGACAGGCAAGACTGTGCGGCCAACCGTTTACATTGCCTGCGGTATCTCGGGTGCTACCCAGCACATGGTCGGCATGAAGGGGGCTCGTCACGTCATCGCGATCAACACCGACCGGGACGCCCCCATATTCGGCATTGCCGACCTGGGCGTCGTCGGCGACTGCGGGGTCGTGCTGCCGAGGCTCATCGAGAGCCTCAGGGCCCGGGGCTGATCTTCCCAGGAACCAAACCGGGGGCTCGGGTGTCGTCAAGTTGTGGGGTTGACGTTGGCCGTGGATCGCTTCTCCCCGGGGCAAGACGCCCAAGCCGCCGCGGAGCGCGCGTGGCCAACGTCCCTCATCGATCTCTACCGAGCCCAGTACGCCCCCATGGTCCGCCTGGCTTACCTGCTCACCGGGTCCTCGGCGTTGGCGGAGGAGGTGGTGCAGGACGCGTTCATCCGGATCCGGGGGCGTTTGGGAAGCGTGGAGACGCCGGTCGCCTACCTGCGTGCCGCGGTGGTGAATGGCTCTCGCAACCACCACCGCCAC
Organism: Acidimicrobiales bacterium; assembly: GCA_039583695.1. Lineage (GTDB taxonomy): Bacteria > Actinomycetota > Acidimicrobiia > Acidimicrobiales > JAJPHD01 > JAVKSL01. Next base: position 14,715 of record JAVKSL010000014.1, read on the forward strand.
ATCGAGGTCGAACGACGCCTAGCGCCGCTGGCCGCGGCGTCGGAGGCGGTCGAGGACCAGATCGACGAGCTGGGGGACGCTCTGGCTGGCCTTCCTGAACGCCAGCGCGCTGTCCTGGTCCTGCGCTACTACCAGGGCTTGAGCGAGGCCGAGATAGCCAGCCTCCTGGGTTGCCGGCCCGGGACAGTCAAGTCCCTCGCTTATCGGGGCCTCGCTGGACTTCGCAAGGTGATCAATCCTTGACGCGCGCCCGACCCACACCTGAGATGGAGCAACGCCTATCGGAGGGCCTGGCCTCCCTGGCCGAGCGGGCAGCGACCTCCCCCTACGCACTGGATCGAATCCTGCGGGGCAGCCCCGCTGGAGTCAAAGCCCGATCTCGACACAGCGCGGGTCGACGCCCGACAGCGCTGATCGTGCCGGTGCTGGGCCTGGCGGCAGCGTTGCTCATAGCTGTCGCCATCGCAGTTCCAAGGCTCAACCAGCACCGGGGCCCTGCCAGGCAGGTCCAGACCGAGAGCCCGCCCTCTTCGGTGGCCAGCGGGGGCTTAGAGCCTTTCCGGGCGGCGTGGCTGTCTGGCGGTGTCTTGTATGTGGGGGCGCAGGAGAGTCCCCCGGTCGCGGTGGGAACCGGCTCGAACCCGGAGTGGTCGGCGGACGGCAAGTGGCTGGCGTACCTGGTGATCGGGACCGGCACCTCAGCATCCAACGAGGTCCGGTTGGTGCGCTCCAACGGGACAGATAACCATGAGGTGCTCGCTTCCCCCGGCATCGCCGCGTTCATGTGGTCCCCGACCTCCGACGTGCTCGCTGCTGTCCCACTCACTGCTTCGGGCAAGAGTGCCGGACTGGTGATCGCAAGGACCAACGGCGCCACCCGCACGGTGGTGCAACCTGATACCCCAGTGGATTCGATCATGTGGTCACAAGACGGGCGGCGCCTGGCCTACACCGGCCCCGGGGGGGTCTTTACCATCCCAGCATCTGGTGGCGATCCCACCAAGGTCGCCTACAAGCCGCCCGCCGGCGCGGTGGTTATCCTGGCCGGGTGGTGGCCAGGGGATCGGGGGCTCTTGCTCTGGGCCGACCCCCCCGGAGCCGTCGAGGCCGATGGCCTTGCGCTCACGGCCGTGCCCCTCGGCGGCGGCCCAGACCAGGTGCTGGGCACCACCCTGGTCTTCTTGCGCTGGCTGACCTGGTCCCCCGATGGGATCCGGCTGGCCTTCGTGGCCGGTGGAGGTCCGTCCCCGACCTCAGGCAAGTCGATCCGGCTGTGCGAACCGCCCGCCGGTCGTGCCTCGTCGTGGTCGTGTCAGACACTGGCCCAGCCAGCGGGGACAGTGTCTATTGATCCGTCATGGGCACCCGACAGCAGCCAGCTCGCATTCGTGCGCGCTGGCGCTGCGCCGGTCGGCGGCCCGTACGGTGCCTTCTACCAGTCGCGCACCCTTTACGTGGCAAGCTCGGATGGCTCGGACGCGGCCCCCCTGGCAGTCGGTGCGGTCCCGGGCGCGGGCGTGGTCCTGCCTGCGTGGTCTCCCAACGGATCGCAGATCGGTTACTCGACGGGATCCGACATCGTGGTCGTCCCTGCTGCTGGCGGCCGGGCTCAGGTCGTTGCCTCAGCACTGTCCGGGTCGTCCATCGGGTCGTCGATAGGCACCGACTACTACGGCAAGACCCCCTGGGGGGGCGCTGCCACCTGGAGCTCCGGACCGGGAAGCGCCGCCGCCGGGGACGCGTAAGAGCCACGGCGCACCGCACTTGGGAACTCTTCGTGTGGCCCAAATGACACCCAAGTGGCGCTTCCAGCCACAGGGACGAGCGGGCTCGGGCTTCCAGCGACCCCGGCCTACACCAGGGGCCACGGATAGGGGCGAAGATCGGGCTCAAGGTCCGGAAAGCAAGGACGGGCCAGAAGCGCCGCGGCCCGGCACGCCACAGCCCGCGCGTCGTCGGGCGCGAGCAGGCCATGCAGGCAGTCCGGAGGTCCCGCCGCCACGGACTCGACGCCGGCCATCAACCGCTCCGGCAGCCGCTCGCCAGCAAAGTTCCAGATCACCGTGCGCAGCTTGGGTGCCACGTGGAAGCAAAGGCCATTGTCGATGGCCCAAATACGCCCATCGTCGCCGGCCAGGCAGTGCCCACCCTTGCGATCTGCGTTGTTGACCAGCAGATCGAACGCGCAGATCGCCCTGAGGGCGTCGTGGCGGGCCTCGTCCTCCACCAGGGTGAAGTAGTGCTGAGCGAAATCCGAGGGAACGAACCGCTGGAGCGACCCCTCACCGAGGGGGGCGTCCGGTCGCAGGACCGTCTCGGGCACCAGGCCCCAGCCCAGGGCCTCACTCAAGCGGAACGCCGCCACCTCGCGCCGGTACAGCCCCCCAGGAAAGTCCCACAACGGTCGCTCACCCCGGTGCGGCTTGTAGACAGCCAGCAACTCGACACCCGATGCCCGGCATGTGACCAGGAAGGTCCCATTTGAGCTCCAGGGCATCCTCCCCTGCACCTCGAGCGCGCCGCGGGCCAGGACCTCTAGAGCTTGGGCGGACGATATCCGTTGGTCCGCGGGCACGCGTGTCCTGACGGGTCGAGCGGGTAGCCACACAGGGGGCAGGGGGGCCGGCCGGCCTCGACCAGCTGGGTCCCGCGAATCGCCAAGGCCGCCACCTGCTCCCTGGTGGCTCGGATACGAACAGTCGCCCCTACCTCGTCCTCACTCACGGCCTCCTCGATCACTAGGAGCACCCGATCCGCTTCGGGGTCGTAAGACAGTCCAATTGTCCCTACCACCCATTCGGGCTCCGAGGAGGTGTCCAACTCCCCCACCGCAGGAAGGTGCCCGGCCCGGGGAAGGTTGCTCAGCAGCTGCCCGAGGTACTGGCCGAGGGCCGCCACCTGAGCCTTCTCGATCTTGAGAGTCACTGTCTCGAGGCCCTGGCTGGCTTGGAACAAAAAGGTCCGCGCTCCGGGGACACCAATTGTCCCGACAGTCAGTCGATCCACATCCCCCAGCTCGTAAGAGATGCCCACTACGAGGGCCTCAGCTCGCTAAGCGATGCCGTGGCGTTGACGGCAAGGACGGTGGGACCGCTGTCTCCGTAGGCAACGGCGCTCACCGAGCACGGGGAGACCACGATTCGTTGAAAAAGATCCAGATGCGAGCCCAAGGCATGCGCCACTGCCGCCTTTATCGGGTCGGCGTGCGAGACCGCCACCAGGATGCCGCCAGGGTGCCGGGCACACAGCGTGCCGACGCACCCAAGCATCCGCGCCTGCATCTCCGAGAACGACTCCCCCCCCGGGAATCGCCACCCACTCGGCCAGCGCTGCACGGTCTTCCATTCGGGCAGCCTGGCCAGCGCTTTCAGCTCGGCACCGGTCCACTCCCCGAAGTCGCACTCGAGCAATCCGGGCTCGACGGTCACTGGCAATCCGAGCTGGGCCCCAATGGGCTCTGCTGTCTCCGAAGCCCGCTCGAGCGGCGAAGCGTAGATCGCCTCCACCCGGTGCTTCCCCCGCTTATCGCACAATCCCGCTATTCGCGACGCCACCGTGTCAGCCTGCGCCCGGCCCTCGTCGGCAAGGTGCAGCCCCGGTGCGCGCCCGGGAAGCACCTTTCCCGTGGTCGGCGTCCTACCGTGACGCACGAATAGGACGAGGGTAGCACCCGGCGGCTTGGTGCGGGTAGCCCGGGGAGGACGAACAGGCATTGGAGCACAAGGTTAGCCTCCAGGGGATGACCGGCCTTCCTCACGCGGACAGCCTCGACCAGGTGAGCGCCGAGGTGGTCGCCTGCCGGGCGTGTCCCCGGCTGGTGGCGTGGCGCGAGCAGGTGGCCACGCAAAAGCGGGCCGCCTTTGACAACCAGGACTACTGGGGACGCCCAGTGCCCGGCTACGGGGACCCCGCGGCCCGCCTCCTGGTGGTGGGCCTCGCGCCGGCCGCGCACGGCGGCAACCGAACCGGCCGGGTCTTCACGGGCGACCGCTCGGGTGACTGGCTGTTCCGGGCCTTGTGGAGGGGCGGCTGGGCCAACCAGCCCACAAGCGTCGCCGTTGACGACGGCCTCCGCCTGTCAGGCGCCTGGGTGAGCGCGGCGGTCCGCTGCGCCCCTCCGGCAAACACGCCGACCACGTCGGAGCGCGACGCTTGCGTCCCGTACCTGGCCCGGGAGATGGCGCTGTTGAGCGAGGTGAGGGGGATCGTGGCGCTCGGGGCCTTTGCCTACCAGGTGTGCGCCCAGCTGCTCGGGGTGCGCCCCCGGCCCCGCTTTGGCCACGGGGTCGAGGTCCCGCTCGCTGCCGGGCTGGCCGGGGCGGCCGGGCGGGCTGGTGCCCAAGCACCCAGCGGTGCCCAAGCACCCAGCACGCTGCTCTGCTCCTACCACCCGAGCCAGCAGAACACCTTCACTGGCAGGCTCACCGAAGCCGCCTTCGACGCTGTGTTCGCCCGAGCAGCCGAGCTGGGGGCTGGCCCCCAAGGTCATCCCCCGCCCCTCAGCAACGAGAGGCTGTGATAGCTGGCCGGTGGGGTGAGTGCCAGCGGCTGGTTCCAATCGCTGAACTTGATCGTGCTGGTAACCGCCGGTGAGCGCCTCGTCAGCTCCACCGGGTAGGGAGTGCCCTTGGTGGCCACATACAAGGTGCCCTCCACTTTGGCGTCGAACACCGCCACGACCGATTGGCCATCCACAGTGCTTGTGGCACCCTTGGTGATCGGACCCTGCGGGTTGAGCAGCGAATCTATCACCATCCTGAGCCCTGGGGGGGCACTGGTGGGTGCAACGGTGCCCATCAGCCATTTGTCGTTGAACTGGGCCTGGCGGGCTGGCGATGCGCCCTTTGCGGCGAGAAAGGCAGGGTTTCCTATGACGTATACATCCTCGCCAAGCCGTAGCTTGGTGAACCGCTGACCGGCCCTGGCCTCGCTCTCCTCGTAGTGGCTGGGGTCCTCCTCCTGCAAGACATAGGATTCCTGGGTGCCGCTTACGTCTGCCGTCGCGGTCAGCTTGACACTGCTTGCCGCCACTCCTGCCGCCTTGGCAGCCGCAAGTATGTAAGACGCCGGTTTTGCGGCCAACCCGCTGGGCGAAGTGCCTCCGCAGGCACTCACGACGGCCGCCATCACCACCGCGACCGCCCCCAACGTCATCCGTCTGTAGATCACCGCATCCCCCCCATGAGTCAACGAAACCATTTAGCCGAGCTGGCTGGGTCCCGGCTATCCCAGCCCCGACGGTCTGATCCTGACAGGCACAGCCCCGGGTGTCGGGTCTGCGTCCCCTGGCCAGCGCCGGCGGCTGACCCGGGACAGACGGCGCAACAGCTCGATCGCGCCGGGATCGTCGTCGCCAGGCCGGGTCTCGACCGCTCCCCCGGCGATCATCGCGCCCATCAGCTCTGCACCCTTGTCGGTGCGCACCAGGGTGAGCGTCCAGTCGTTGAACTCCCCGATCCCCCCTGCCGAGATGTCGGCGTGCTCGGCGGCGAAGTCGGGGCAGGCCAGGCACCCGGAACGGGTCCAGTGGTGGGTCTCGGCGAGCGGGACCTCGTGGTAGGCACCGTCTCGGGTCCAGATCTGGAAGGCGCCCTTTACGTTTGTCTTGGCAATGTCCGCCCGGGCAATGCCGTACCGGGCCTCGAACAGCTCGGGGTAGATGGCGTCGTCGAAGGTCTTGGAGCAAAGCAGGCCGATGGTGAGGGACAGGCGCCGAGCCACCTTTCCCGCGCGGCGCGCCGCCATGGCGCCCGGGACCGACGCCTGGCATCCCATCCCCACCAAAGCGATGCGCTCCGCCCCGCCCGCCAGGGCCTCGGGGTAGGCCAGGGTGTTCGCCGAGTACGTATAGCGGGAGCCGGCGCTGGCCAGGACCTCCGCACGGGTCCGAGCCACCCCGGGCACCGCCCGCCACGTGCGCCCATCCCCTTCCAGATATGAGACCAGCGCGGCGTCCACCCGGTCGTGCTCCAGCGCCCAGATCAGGATCGCCGACACCAGCCCGCCGTCCTGGCCGGCCTCGCCCAGGGCTGGGTCCGTCGAGCGGGCCAGCACCACGTCCTTGGCAATCCCCGACACCTCGCTCGCTTCCCGCGCCCGCCCGAACAGCTGTGTGTCGATCTCGGGCTCCCAGGCCCGAAAGCGCGGGCAGGCCCTGGTGCACAGGGTGCAGCCGCGCTCGCCGTGGGTGCAGTCCTCCGGGCCGCCGTCGGCGTCCAGCTTCCACGGCCGGTACACCCCGTTGGTGTCGTCGTATCGCAGCACGTCGTAGGGGCAGGCCACCACGCAACCGGCGCATCCCGTGCACAGACCCGAGGTGACCACCTCTCTGAACAGGTGGGCCCAGTGTGGCTTGGCGGGAGGCACCCCGACACTGTAGTCAGGCCAGTGTGCCCTGGCGTTTTGGAGGAATATGTTCCCCTGCGCCCACGCAGAACGGATCAGCGGCAATGGTCACCCACCCAGTGGGAGCCTCCGGTTGAGCAGCACCTCGATGTTGCCGAATGCCTGGCGAACCGTCCAGCCGCTGGTGGTGGGGGCGGGGATGGCGACGCCCTCGGCGGAGACGAGGTGCTTGGCGGCGGCGTCGAGTCCGGCCTGAGGTGCGGCGAAGTCCGATATCCGCAGGGCCCCGCTGGTGCCGACGAAGTACACCGCGTTGGCGTAGGTCACACCGTGGGCAGCTGGAGCCCCCGTGAGCGCGTCCCGGGGCACGGTGCCGCTGGCCTTGCCCAATTGGTAGAATTGCCCGAGGGCGCTCCACAGCCGGCTGACCTGCGACGGGTCGCCCGTCGCCAGCGTCCAGCTGGCCCCAGTCAGCTTGGCAAACGAGCTCAGTCGGGCCGCGCTGTCGTGTGCCGGGTCGACGCTGAGCTCCACCAGCTCGACCTGGTTAGCCACACCAGCCTGGTGAAGATACGCCTCCAGGCTGGCAAACGCCGAGGTGGTGGCCGCGCACGCCGCGCTGCACAGGGTGGCGAACGGCGCAAGCACGATCACCTTGCCGTGCAGCGCCGAGAGCGAGATTGTGCGGCCATTTGCCTCGGTGAGCGACACATTGGGGAGCGCCCGGTCCTCTGAGACCCCGGTGACCACCACCGCGGGGCTGCCTCGGATGTTCTTGCTGGTCCGATGCTCGAACAGCTCGTAGGACGCGATCAGCAGGAGGATCAGGACAAACAGCATTGCTGCCTGCATCCGGACCACGGCGCGGCGCTCCGCGGGAGTTGTTCGGGCATGCGGGGTGGGCACACCACCAGGCTAACGGGCCACCCCGTTGATGGTGAGTGGGCACAGGTGTGCGGCGGATGGGGCATATTCCTGATATGCTGGATAGTGACGGCCAACCCGGACGTAGATGTCGGGGGCCGTCGGGCTCAGCCTCTTTTGAATTTGTAGTCGTGCGACAGTGCGTACTAGCCCGAGGCGGGGCCCCGCACCCCACACACTTGACGACGAAGCGAAAGAGAGCACCACCACCTGATGATCGATACCTTCGACCGGCTCGGCCTGTTGCCGGAGCTGGTCAGCGCCCTGGCTTCTGCCGGCATCACCGAGCCTTTCCCCATCCAGGCACTCACGATTGCCGACGCGCTCGCCGGGCGAGACATGTGCGGCAAGGCCAAGACCGGGTCGGGCAAGACCTTGGCCTTCGGGCTTCCTATCCTGCAGCGTCTCGAGGCCGCCGGGGAGCGGGCGCGCCCTGGCCACCCCCTGGCGCTGGTCCTGGTGCCCACCCGTGAGCTTTGCACCCAGGTGAGCGCGGTCCTCGCGCCGCTGGCGGAGGCAGTCGGCAGGCGCGTGGCCACAGTCTACGGAGGGGTGCCCATGGACCGCCAGGTCAAGGCGTTGCGGCGCGGAGCAGACATCGTGGTAGCCACTCCGGGACGGCTGATCGACCTGGGCGACCGCGGGGACCTGTCGGTCTCGCGGGTGGCGATGCTGGTGATCGACGAGGCCGACCGCATGGCCGACATGGGCTTCATGCCCCAGGTCGAGTGGGTGCTGCGGAGGGTGCCGAAGGCGCACCAGACCCTGTTGTTCTCAGCCACGCTGGACGGGGATGTCAACTACCTGGTCAAGAACTACCTGGTGAACCCAGTGCGCCACGAGGTGGCCTCGCATACTCCAACTGTGGATGAGATGGAACATCGCTGGCTGGCGGTTCACCAGGCGGACAAGGCCAAGGTGGCCGCGGCCATCGCCCGGGGCAGCTTCAAGACGATGGTGTTCGTGAGGACCAAGCGCGGGGCCGACCGCTTGGCCCTCCAGCTCACCAAGGAGGGTGTCCGCTCCGCCGCCATCCATGGCGACCTGCGCCAGCCGGCTCGGGAGCGTGCTCTGGCCGAGTTCGCCAGCGGCCGTTTGCCGGTCCTGGTGGCCACCGACGTGGCGGCCCGGGGCCTGGACATCGACGGCGTGGACGTCGTCGTTCACTACGATCCGCCTGTGGATCACAAGAGCTACCTCCATCGGTCCGGGCGCACCGCCCGGGCTGGCGAGTCCGGGGTTGTCGCGACCCTGGTGATGTGGGACCAGCGCGCCGATGTGGAGAAGATCCAGCGGCGTCTCGGCTTGGTGGCGCCGATTGTCGAGGTCTTCTCCAACGACCCCCGACTTGGGGGCCTGGCCAAGTGGAAGCCATCGGAGACAGCTGCTGCCTGAGGGCTCCTTGGAACGGGTGCTGGTGGTGGTGGCGCACCCCGACGATGTGGACTTTGGGGCAGCTGGGAGCGTGGCGACGTGGGTGCACGCGGGCATCCGGGTGAGCTACTGCCTGGTGACCGACGGTGACGCGGGAGGCTCGGACCTGGGTGTGTCACGCCCCGACATGGCCGCCACCCGGCGGATCGAGCAGGCGGCCGCGGCCGCGGCCGTGGGGGTGTCCGAGCTGCACTGGCTGGGGTACCCGGATGGGCGGGTCACGATGAGCCTGGATCTGCGCCGGGACATTGCGAGAGTGATCCGCCAGGTCCGGCCGGACCGGGTGGTCACCCAGTCGCCCGAGCGCAACTTCGAGCGCATCCACGTGAGCCACCCGGACCACCTGGCCACCGGCGAGGCGACGTTGTGCGCGGTGTATCCGGACGCCCGTAATCCTTTTGCCCATCCCGAGCTGGCTGCCGAGGGTCTGGGCCCGCACAGCGTGGGTGAGGTCTGGCTGATGGGCCCGGGGCCTGAGGCGACCGTGACGATCGACATCACCTCGCGCCTCGAAGCCAAGGTGGCCGCCCTTCGCTGTCATGCCAGCCAGCTGAGCCCCGAGCTCGACCTGGACGGGATGATCCGGGAGTGGACCGGCGCTACTGCCGCGGCGGCGGGACTCGGGCCCGGGCGCTTTGCCGAGTCATTCCGGGCGCTGGATACCCGCTGAGCCGGGCGATCCCTGGGGGCGGCGCAGGGCCACGGCTCAGCGCTCGCGCCACCAGGTCTTCAGGATCACCCGGGCGTACTGAAGGCCAAAGATCAGGTTGGGTGCCTTCTTGGTGAATCCGGCGGTGCGAGCACGCATGGTGACCGGCACCTCGGTGACCCTGAACCCCCGACCCAGAGCGCTGATCAGCATCTCCGACGCCTGGTATTGCGGCTCGGTCAGCTCGACCGTCTCGGCCACCTTCGCCGTCAAAGCCTTGAAGCCGCTCGACGAGTCGGTGATCCGGCAATGGGTAAGCCGGCTGATCACCGCTCCGAACAGCACCACTCCCGCGTGGCGGACCAGGTCGTCCCGGTCCGTATGCCCAAGTCGCCGGGAGCCGAGCACCAGGTCGGCCTCGTCGGCGAGCAAGGGTTTCACCAGCCGTTCCATCTCACCCGGGTCGTACTGGCCGTCCGCGTCTATGACGACGATGTACGCAGCGCCGTGCTCGGCAACCAGGTCATAACCCAGGCGCAGCGCCGCGCCCTGGCCCCGGTTGGTATGCATCACGCAGGCGTACTTGCCCTGAGCCATAGCCACCTCCGCGGTGTCGTCGGTGGCCCCGTCCACAACCACCACGCATGAGACCCGCTGTCCCAGCAGCTGGTCGGGGATCCCGGCAAGGACTGGTCCGATGCTGGGACCCTCGTTGTACGCCGCCACGACCACGGCTATCGGGCCCATGTCGGGGTTGCCGTAGCGATCGGCAAAAGCCAGCCGGGCGTCGGCGTCCACCTGGCTGCCCACTTGGGGGTGGACCTTGGTCACCGAGAAGTCCTCCGATTGGCCGGCTTGCCGGCCGCGTCAATCTGGCGCAAGGACGTCGTGGGTTTCGTCGGAGCGCTGGGGGCGCGATGCGATCTGGGCGATATCCCAGCTTCCCACATCCCAAGGGCTCTTGGCCATCTTGGGGATGTCCAGCTCCTCGAGGAGGGGGCCCCGCCAGGACTTCCACGCCCAGAACCCGGCAACCAGCAGCCCAACCGCCAGGTAGGGCGCTGCCGGCGCGCTGAACAAGGAAGACCCGGCGGGGCCCAGGACGAAACCGAACCCGGCCAACGTCGCCACCAGCACCCACGATCGCTGCGTGGCCGGCCAGGCAGCCAGCAACGTGATGCTCCAGGTCAGATACCACGGCCAGGTGATAGGTCCCACCACGACCACGGCCAAGAGGGTCAATCCAAGGCACAGGACCAGGTTGTCGCGGCGGGTTCGCCAGAGGAGGTAAATCCCCGCCACGCCCGCCAAGCCGAGTCCCGCAATCCGGAACGCGCTCACCACAAAAATATGGGGTGGCCCGATATCCAGGGCATGGAGCAGGGATGCCGCCGCGATCCCCAGCGCGGTGGAAGGGGTGACCGTCACCACCACCTGGCCCGGCGTCGACAGGGCGCTGAACGAAAGCCAGCCCCAGCCGAGCCCGGTCGCCACCGTTACCCCCACGAACACCGCGGCCATCGCCGCTCCACCGGCTACAAGAACCTTGGCCTTGGACGCCGGAGCAGCCTGCTCGCGCGCCCAAGCAACCGCGATGAAAACCACACCCGCCGCAGCGGGGAGCTTGATCGTGGCCGCAACTGCGCAAAGGACGATGCCGAGCAGGGGGCGGCGCTCCATCGACAGGGTGACACCAGCCACGAGCAGCCCGGCCATCAGGGCGTCGTTGTGACCCGCAGCCACCAGGCTCAACAGGACCAGGGGGCTCAATACCGCCAGCCACGCTGCGCGTCCGGAATCGGATCCAAGCAGGCGCGCAAGCCGTGGCACATACAGCGCGATCAGGCCCACACCAACCACCTCGAGCAGGCGCAAGTCTATGACCGCCCCAACAAGACTGCTCGCCCCGCCCGTGACCAGGCTCGCCAGGGTGATGAACGTCGGCCCGTACGGGGACACGGTGAAGCGCCACACCGGCGCGACTGCGCTGGCCAGCCCTGGGTGCCCCCATACCCCGAGGACGCCTGGACCGTACACGTAGGGGTTCAGTCCAACCGTGGGTAACAGCCCCTGGCCGGCATAGCTGTAGATGTCGCGGCTGAACATCGGGGGCCCCAGCACCAGGGGCAGGACCCACATGACCGCCACCACGCAGATCGAGCGGGGAGACACCCCACGCAGGCGCCGGCCGAGCGCGAGCCACGAGACCGACAGCGTGATCATCCCCACGTAGAAGATGACCAGGTTACCGAGATGACCACCGTTCGGGGGGATCCGAAAGACGTACCACCACTTGGTGGCCGGGCCATCGTTGGCCATGATCAGTGAGGGGGCGGCCAAGGCCATGGCGAGAGTGGAAGCCATGCCGATGAGGGGCCAGCGCCACCCGAGGGTTCCCGTCAAAGGATTCGGTTTGCTGGCGAGGCTCGGACCTGGGGCGTGTTGGGCGTCATGGGTCTGCACTGGTTGCATAAACCTCGTCGTTACGGGCCGGTCGGAGCCAGTTTGGGTTTTGGCTCGCAGCGGCTCTAGGCGGGGGAACGCGACGATCCTACCCGAGACAGCCTCAGCACGCTCGTCGCCCGGAGAATGTCCTCCGAGCCTTGCTGGCCTCCCTGGCCTCCCTGGCCTCCCTGGCCTCCCTGGCCGTGATGATGCGCCGATGCGAGGGATCTGGCAAGATGCGCCCATGACGCTGAGCAAGACGGCCCTGGCCCTGGCCCGCAACGCTGCCCGGATGCTGGCAGGACTGCGCCTCCTGCTTGGGGTGGTCGCATTCGCTGCGCCCACCAAGCTGGCCCGCGGCTGGGTGGGGGCCGAGGCAGCTGAGGGGAATGGCAAGGTGCTGGCGAGGGCAATGGGCGGTCGCGACCTGGCGCTGGGGCTGGGTGCGATACTGGCCCTGGCCGGCTCGGGACCTTCCCGGGGCTGGCTGGAGGCGGGCGGGCTGGCCGATGCCGGGGATGTGACCGCCAGCTTGCTCGCCTGGAGACGGCTCCCGCCCAAGGGCCGCTGGGCTGTCCTCGCCCTGGCTGGTGGCAGCGTGATTGCCTCGGCAGGGCTGGCCCGGTTGGTGGACCAAGCCTGAGCCCAACCCGGAGTGCGCGGCGAGATCGATGCCGCGATATGCGGGCTGTACGCCTGGGTTCTAGTCTGGCACCATGAGCCGTCGAGGCGCGGGGCACGCGGATGCACTGGTCTTCTTCGGGGCCACAGGAGATCTGGCACGCAAGCAGATCTTCCCCGCCCTGGCGGCGATGGTGGGCAAGGGCCACCTTTCGATCCCCGTGATCGGGGTGGCCAAGGCTGGCTGGGGCCGGGAACAGCTCCTCGACCGGGCCAGGGACAGCCTCGCTGAGCATGGCGTGACCGACGAGGCAGTCTTCGACGAGCTGGCCGGCCTGATGCGCTACGTGGACGGCGATTACGAGGACCCGGACACCTTTGCCCGGCTGCGCAACGAGTTGGGACAGGCCAGGCATCCAGTCCACTACCTCGCCATCCCGCCGTCGCTGTTCACCTCGGTGGTTCGCTCCCTCGAGGCTTCCGGATCGGCCGCTGGGGCACGGGTGGTGGTCGAGAAGCCATTTGGCCATGACCTGGCGTCTGCCGAGGCACTCAACGAGGTGCTGCATTCGGCCTTCCCGGAGAGCTCGATCTTTCGCATCGATCACTACCTGGGCAAGGAGGCGGTGCTGAACCTTCTTTACTTCCGCTTCGCCAACTCCTTCCTGGAGCCGATCTGGAACCGCACCCACGTGGCGTCGGTGCAGGTGACCATGGCCGAGAGCTTTGGTGTGGCCGGGCGGGGGGCCTTCTACGACCACACCGGAGCGATGCGCGACGTGGTGCAAAACCACATGCTCCAGGTGGTCTCGTTGCTGGCAATGGAGCCGCCCGCTGGCTACGGACACGAGGACATCCGCGACGAGACCGCCAAGGTCCTGCGCGCCATGCCCACGCTTCGCCCCTCTCAGGTGGTGAGAGGCCAGTTCGCCGGATATCGCCAGGAGGACGGCGTGTCGCCGGGCTCCGACGTGGAGACCTTCGCCGCCCTCCGACTCCACGTCGACACGTGGCGCTGGGCGGGAGTGCCTTTCTACATCCGGGCCGGCAAGTGCTTACCGGTGACGGCGACTGAGGTGCTGGTCCGGCTGCGCAAGCCACCGGAGGCGGTGCTCGGCGAGAGCCGCACGTCGCCCCCCAACCACATAAGGTTCCGCCTCAGCCCGGACATCGCCATCGCCTTGGCTTCCCGGATCAAGCAGCCCGGCGAGGCGATGGTCGGCCAGGACGTGGAGCTGGCCTTTCACGAGGTGTCAGCGCCCACCGCTCTGGCGCCCTACGAGCGTCTTCTGGGCGACGCATTAGCTGGCGACGCATCCATCTTCGCCCGCCAGGATGCCGTTGAAGCAGCCTGGCGGGTGGTGGACAAGGTTCTCGATGGCGCGACGGCGGCGCACCCCTACGAGCCGGGCACATGGGGTCCGGTCGAAGCCGACAAGTTGATGCGCGACCACGGCGGCTGGCACGACCCGGCGATGGCGGAGACAAGGGCTTGAGCACCTCGCCGCGGTCGAGCAACGCCGGGTCGCCGGCGGGAGCCGGGTCGCCGGCGGGAGCCGGGTCGCCGGCGGGAGCCGGGTCGCCGGCGGAAGACCCGGTCGCTGAGGCCAAGGCCCGAGCAGCGGTGTGGGCGGCGGACCTGGTGGAGGCACACATGGTGGTAGGGCTGGGCACGGGCAGCACCGCGATCATCGCGGTGCGCAGGATCGCCGAGCGCCTGGGCAATGGCACTCTCAGCGACATCGTGGCTATCCCCAGCTCTAGGGTTACCGCGGCCGAGGCGGCTTCGCTCGGCATCGCCCTGGCCAGCCTGGAGGAGCACCCGGTGATCGACCTCACCATCGACGGGGCCGACGAGGTTGACCCCTCGCTGAACTTGATCAAGGGCGGCGGCGGGGCATTGCTGCGGGAGAAGATCGTGGCCCAGGCGAGCCGGCGCGAGGTGATAGTCGTGGACGCGGCCAAGTGCTCGCCTCAGCTCGGGACACGGTTCTACCTACCCGTCGAGGTGGTCGACTTCGGGTGGCGCCCGGAGGCGGACTTCCTGGAGTCACTGGGGGGTCCGGCCACCCTGCGCCGACGTTCCGACGGCACGGCCCTGCGAACCGACCAGGGCAACTGGATACTCGACTGGAGCCACGGGGTCGTGGACGACCCAGAGGCCCTCGAGGCGCGGTTGCTGGGGCGCGCCGGAGTCGTTGAGGTGGGCCTATTTTGCGGGCTCACCAGTGACCTGGTGATCGGAACCCCAACCGGAATCGAGCACCGCACGAGCTAGTCGAGCACCACACGAGCTAGGAGCACAAATGTCAGCAAAGGACGCACCGGCGGCGGAGGACGCACCGGCGGCGGAAGACGCACCGGCGGCGGAAGACGCACCGGCGGCGGAGGCCGATACCGCGCCGGACACCGCGTGGCAGGCCCTGGAGAGACACGCCCGCCAGGCCACCGAGCTCCGGCTCGGCGAGCTGTTCGCTGCCGATCCCGCCCGCGGCGAGCGCATGGCCGCCGAGGCCTGTGGGGTGTACCTGGACTACTCCAAGAACCTGCTCACCGACGAGACCCTTGACCTGCTGGTCGAGCTCGCGGAGCGCCGCGGCCTGGCCCAGCGGATCGCCGCGATGTTCGCCGCCGAACGGATCAACACCTCCGAGGATCGCGCCGTGCTTCACGTGGCCCTGCGCGCGCCCAAAACTGAGTCGATCCTCCTGGAAGGTACCGACGTCGTGGCCGAGGTCCACGCGGTCCTGGACCGCATGGAGTCGTTCTCCGATGCCGTGCGCTCGGGCGCCTGGCGCGGCCACACCAACAAGCCGATCCACAACGTGGTCAACATCGGGATCGGTGGTTCCGACCTGGGGCCGGCCATGGCGTACGAGGCGCTCAAGGCATATTCCGACCGCGACAAAGTATTCCGTTTCATCTCCAACATCGACGGGGCGGATGTGATCGAGGCGACCAGGGACCTCGACCCGGCCGAGACCCTGTTCATCGTGTGCTCCAAGAGCTGGCATACCAAAGAGACCCTGGCCAACGCCAACAGCGCCCGGCAATGGCTGCTTGCCGGGCTCGGTGGCGACGCCGCCGCGATCGAACGACACTTCGTGGCGGTATCCACCAACGCAAAAGGGGTCTCAGCCTTCGGCATCGACACCGCCAACATGTTCGGGTTCTGGGACTGGGTTGGCGGCCGCTACTCGATGGACTCCGCGGTAGGCCTCTCGCTGATGATCGCCATCGGTCCGCGCCACTTCAGGCAGATGCTGAACGGGTTCCATGCCATGGACTGCCACTTCCGAAACGCCCCGCTCCGCTCCAACCTCCCCGTGCTGCTGGGACTGCTCTCAGTGTGGTACAACGACTTCCTGGGCGCGCAGAGCGTCGCGGTGCTCCCCTACAGCCGCTACCTGGCCCGCCTGCCCGCGTACCTCCAGCAGCTGGAGATGGAGTCCAACGGAAAGCATGTCGACCTGAGCGGTCGGCAGGTCAGCGCCGATACCGGTCCAGTCATCTGGGGCGCTTCGGGCACCAACGGCCAGCACGCCTTCTACCAGCTGCTGCACCAGGGAACCCGGCTGGTGCCAGTGGAGCTCATAGGGTTCTGGCGCCCGGTCGAGGCTTTGGGGAACCATCACCACGAGCTCATGGCTAACATGTTCGCCCAAGCCGAGGGCCTGGCATTCGGGCGCAGCGAGGTTGAGCTGGCCGCAGCCGGTGTCCCCGAATGGCAGATCCCCTACCGGGTGTGCGAAGGCAACAGGCCGACCACCTCGATCCTGACCGAGCGCCTCACCCCGCAGACTCTGGGAACCCTGATCGCCCTTTACGAGCACAAGGTCTTCACCCAGGGCGCCATATGGGGCATCGACTCCTTCGACCAGTGGGGTGTGGAGCTGGGCAAGATCCTGGCTGACAAGATCGCCCCCGAGCTCGAGGGCGACAGACCTGCGCTGGCGCACGACAGCTCCACCAGCTCCCTGATCCAGCACTACCGCCACGAGCACTCCACGTCCTCTAGCAGCGCTTGACCGCTTGGTTGTTCACGGATGAGTCAACTCCAGGCTGGAAGCCCGCAGTTGGCGACGAGGGCGTCGAGTTGTCTGGTTCATGGCAACCTCCTCGCCGCCCGAGTCGTTAGCCCCGACCAGGCGGCATCGGTGGATCTCCGAGGAGAACGCTACCGAGCGACGGACCCGGCGAGACGAGTCCCTTACTCTCTCGCCGAGCGCGCTCCCGCTTCTGCCGAGCGAGTCAGACCCCCCGCACCCCGGCCCAACCCGCCGGGGGACCCTCGACGGTCTGAGGTTCGCTCGCTAACGCTAGCACGATAAAGCGCGCCTGTAACTACGAGAGGCCGAATCCAACCCTGCGCTCGTCACTGCTGGTGCCCACCTCGATATACGCGATCTTGTGGACCGGGATCCCGACGCGGCGGTCCCGGCGGTCGGTGAGCCAGAGCACGCCGTCACCCTTCTCGAGCAGGCTGGATATCTCGGCGATCAGCTTGTCCCGCCCGGTGTCCTCCGGAATCTCTACCTCGAGCTCCTTGAGCGCCTGAGTGATACCTATCCGCACATCCACGTTCCAGCTCCCTCTGTTGGTCCAGCGCCCATCGTAGGACGCTCATCCCCACCAGAAGGCCGTCGCTATCGCCGCGTACAGCCCGAGCAGCGCCACGCCTTCCATCCAAGTGGACTCGCCGTCGACGACCACAAAGGCAGTGACCACCACCGCCAGGCCCACCGAGGCAACCAGCAGGGAAGGAAAGACCAGGGTGAGCGCCGCACCACCCACCAGCGGGCTCACCAGCACCAGCACCGGGATCAGGACCAGGGCGATCTGGAGCGGGCTCTGCAGGATCACGCTGAGGGCCAGGTCGGAGTGATTGCGAGCAGCCAGGGCGACCCCGACCGCGTTCTCAACTGCGTTGCCGGCAATGGCCACGATCACCAGGCCAACGAAGATGGGGCTGATCCCGAGGCTGTGAACCGCGGGGGTGAGGGAATCGACGAACCAGCTCGAAGCGGCGGCCGCTCCCGCGGCCGCCGATACCAGCAGCGCCAGGGTCAGCCCGAGGGGCCATCGGCCTTCCGAGGAGGCGTGGGAACTCTCCTGCCGAGCGCTCCCCAGGTCGGCAAGCAGGCTGAGCACGTAGACGACCAAGAGGATGATCGCGGCTACGTCGGAGAGGACGCGTTCGTGGTGCGCAGCAGGCAGGTCGAGGCCTGAGGCGAGCGTGGGCACAATGAGCACCGCTACCGCCAAGAGCAGGAGGAGGCTGAGCAGCTTGGCCCGCTCGGCAGCGAAGCGCTGGGTCCCGTGGCGGACGCCGCCGACCACAAAAGCCAGACCGAGGACCAGAAGCACATTGGCCAGGATCGAGCCGATGAGCGCCGCCCGCAGGACGCTGGTCAACCCGGCCCTGAGGGCAAAGATGCCAAAGGCAAGCTCGGGCATGTTGCCCAGCGCCCCCTGGATCGCCCCGGTGGCTCCCACCCCCAAACGGTCCCCCAGCGCTCCGACCGCCCGTCCCACCAGTGCCGCCAGCGCAGCGAGGGCCAGCGCGGCAACACCAAAGGCAACCGTGGATGGCGCCGAGCCGAAGTGAGTGCCGGCTGCGGCGGCGGTGAGCGCTGCCGCAAGCGCGATGAGTCTCCAGTCGCCCTTGGTCAGCATCCGCACAGTCTGGCAGGTCGGCGGGAAGCGATCGCGGTTGTGCACCGGATCGGTAGCTAACTGCAATCGCTAAGGCTCGGGGTCGCCTCTGTCACACCCCGATGCGAGAATGGGGGCATGGAGGAGCTGACCGGGCGAGCCAGGCGCTGGGAAGACACGATGACCGGGCACGCCGAGCGCGGGGTTTGCCTCGCTCACGCCGACAGCGTGACCAATCTCGGTCCGCTGAGCGCTGGGTGGAGCCGGGAGGAACGCGAGGCAGCCGAGGCAACGACGCTGGCGCCGGGCGCGACGCTGGCGGCTGGAGCGGGAAGGCGGGAGAGGGACGAGGAGCCGGATCGCCACCGAACCTGTTTCGAAAGAGATCGGGACAGGATCCTGCACTCCTCCGCGTTCCGGCGCCTGGCGGGCAAGACCCAGGTGTTCATCGCGCCTGCGGACCACCAGCGGACCCGGCTCACCCACGCTCTCGAGGTGGCCCAGGTGGCCGTAGCCATCGCCCGGGCCCTCCAGCTCAACACCGCGCTGGCCGAGGCCATCGCCCTCGGGCACGACTGCGGACACGGCCCGGGGGGACATGCCAGCGAGGACGCGATGACTCCGTTCCTGGCTGAGGGGTACGACCATGCGGTGTGGGGGGCCGACGTGGTGCTGGCTCCACTCAACCTGTGCGCCGAGACCCTGGACGGCGTTCGCAACCACTCCTGGAGCCGCCCGGCACCCTCCACCCCCGAGGGTGAGGTGGTCAGCTGGGCCGACCGCATAGCTTATGTATGCCACGACTTCGAGGACGCGATATCCGCGGGCATCGTCACCCCGGCCATGCTCCCCGAGACCGTGCGCCGGGTTTGTGGTGAGACCCGGGGCGCCCAGTTGGGTGCATTCGTGGAGGGCGTGGTCGACAGCGTGACTGGCACGGGCATGATCGGGATGGACCAGGAGCGCGCGGAAGCGCTGGCCGAGCTGAGGTCGTTCAACTACCACCGCATCTATTTGCGTCCGGCGGCGAGGGCACAGGCGGCCGCAGTGGTGCGGGTGTTGCGGGCGCTGGTCAGCCATTTTTCGGACTGCCCCAACATCATTCCTGGGGCCGGTGGGGCTGCGGGATCAGAGGAGGCGGTGCGCACCGCGGTTACTTACGTGGCGGGGATGACCGACCGCTACGCCATGCGCAGCGCTGTGGTGGAGCTGGGCTGGGACCCCGCCGAGCTACCGGCCAGCGTGACCGGCTGGCTGTGAGGTGGCAGGCACTCTTGATGAAGGCCGGATTCTGGGCCGCGGGACCGCCGTCGAGGGCGTCCATGTGGCTGAAAGCGCCACTTGGGTGCCATTTGAGCCACATGAACATCCTGAGCGACCTTCGCGTCGTGCTCCAACACGGCCTGGGTAGGCCTTCAAGACGTCGGCTTCTATCTGCTCCGGTTGCCTATGTGGGGGCGCGCCCCGCGGCGCTTTCCGAGGCCGTGCGTGAACCGCCTCGCACATACCCGACGGTTGAGGCCGCCAACCCGCAGAGTTGATCCGACTGCCGACCAATCTGGTTTGATCGCCCACCCCGTGAGGATGCAAGTCACCGCCACGTGGTGGATAGCCAGGCGAGCGCGGTGCTGAAGGTGGCGTACGCGTCGACCACCACCCACCGGACCGGGCTCAGCATCATGGCAGGGTGGACCCGGAGGTCTTGGTGATCCCGACCGGATCTGTGG
This sequence comes from Acidimicrobiales bacterium, assembly GCA_039583695.1. GTDB lineage: Bacteria > Actinomycetota > Acidimicrobiia > Acidimicrobiales > JAJPHD01 > JAVKSL01. The sequence goes on from JAVKSL010000014.1 coordinate 34,515, forward strand.
TGCCCGCTGTATGTCCGCCCAGGGCTCCTGCGGAGGCAAGGAACTGGGGCATGGTGCTGACCGGGACGCTGTTGTGGTAGCGGATATGGCCGGCCGGGCCGACCAGGAAATACACGTCGGGAATCCCGCCCGGATCATAGGCCCGGGAGAGGGCCTGGGAAGCCATTCCCCAGGTCCAGCCCAGGCGCTCGACGCTGGCACCCGCCGCGGCACGACCGAAGCTCAACAGCTGGGCCACACCCGCTCTGCCGGTGGGGAACGCCCCGTAGAGCCCGAGGGTCAGCACCTGGGTGCCGGCAGCGCTGAGCTGGTCAAGGTGTGCGGCCACAGCCGGGATGCTGGCGGCGCAGCTGGCACAGCCCCCGGCCACGAACCAGACCATGGTGGGCTTGCCCCGAAGCGAGGCGATGGTGGCGAGGGCACCGCTGGCGGTGGTGAAGGTGCCGTTGGGCGCCATCGGCACCGAGGCCGAGGTACCCTGCTGGCTGGCTGAGGATTGGGCCGAGGGAGCGCCCTGGTAGGTGCGCCCTGCGATCAGGTAGGCCACCACGCCGACCACGAGGATCACCCCGGCCAGTGCGACCCGGGGGAGGCGGTGAGTCCGGCTATGGCTGCTGGGTTGGACGGGGCCGCTCACGTGAGGTTCCCCGCAGCCTGCAGCAGCTGGAACATGGTTGCGCCCGGCGAGCTGTTCACGTAGGTGACCTGGCCCTTTGCGTCGAGCAGGTAGTAGATGTCCAGGTAGCTCTGCGGGTCGTAGGTGCGGGTGAGAGCCTCGGAGGACACCCCGAAGGTCCAGTCGGGGTTGGTGTAGGCAGGCCCGGCCAGCACCTTGGAAAAGCGGCCCATCGACGGCCCCGACTGGCCCAGATCGGCGTATAGCTCGACCTCGTCGACGTGCACCCCGTCAGCCGCCAGCTTGGCCAGGTTCTGGGCCATGGCCTGGGTGCCCGCCTGGCAGGACGAGCACCACGTGGAGACGAACCACAACAGCGTCGGATGGCCACGAAGCGATGTCACGTCCAGCCTCTGGCCGGTCAAGGTGGTGAACGTCCCCGGAGGCGCCGCCCGCCCGGCTGCGGGGATGCCTACAGCAACGCCGGTCCTTGTCTGGGAGCCGGGGGCGAAGTGCAGCCCGAGGACGACCCCGAGTACCGCCACGATAGCCAAACCGCTACCCAGGCCCCAGCGCCGGTTCCGGCGGCGTCGGGCGGCGGCTGCAGCGGCCTGGCGCCTGGCTGCGTTGGAGCCTGCCTTGGCTGCCTGGCTCATCGAAGCGCTCCTTCTCCGAGCCCAGGACCGCTTGTGGCTGCACCCTCGGGGGCACAGGCCCGCCCGGTGCCACATCCCTCATCGGCAAGACAGGTCGCCATCGCCACCTTGCGCAGTCCCCACCAGCAGGTGACTGCGAGCAGGACGGCACTGGCGGAGAGGAACTCGCTTTGGTGCACGGCGAAGAAGTGCTGCAGCGCACCGGTGGCGCCGTACAGGCCCAGCCCCGACACCCCCACGAAAGCCAAGACGGTGGGGATGATCGGTGTGCAGCACAAAAAGCTCGGCGCCAGGCTGGCCACGAAGGCGAGCCCGCCTACCGCCCCGCTGGCGGCGCGGACCTTGGCGACCCGGCGCATGGCATATACCTGCACGCTCAGCAGCAAGCCCATGCCCACGCCCAGCACGATGGCCCAGGCAACCAGGTAGGCACTGAGATAGCCCCAGTTGGCCAGCTCGAGGCGCTGGGTGTAGTCGAAGGGCAAAAGGATCGTGTAGGCCAAGGCCACCCCGGCGGAGACCAGCCCGAAGGCGATCCGGCGACCAGGCGAGCCCAGCACGTCGCCCAAAGCGGCCCCCAGCGGTCGCCGTTCTAGGAGTGTGGATCTCTGGGCGCTCATCGCCACCACGCCCGGGGCCCCGGCGCGCAGCACGCAGCGGCGCCCCGGCGCCGGCGGGTGATCCACGCAACCCCCCCAAGCGCCAGGGCGAGACCGCCGATCACCCCACCGAGCGTCGCCAGAGTTGCCGCGCTGGCGGCCGCCAGTGCCACCAGGATCAACGGGCCCCCGCAGCACAGCAGGGGAGCGAGCACCAACAACACTATTGTCCCCACGCCACGGCGCTCGGCGGGAAGTGCTGGGGGCGTTGGGGGCGTCGAGGCGGGGACGGGTGCGTCGGTTGGGGCTCGGGGATCAGTTCTGGGCATGGTCATTTTGGACTCCTTGGGTGAGCTCACCCCGACGGGTGGCCCAAAGTCGCATGGTGGGCCACGTGTTGCACATACTCACCAGTCTACTACGTATTCGTACAAGCGGTTCAAGTCGGGGGTGGGCAGCTGTTCGCCGCAACGGGCGGCCGGTCGGGCGGCCGGTCGGGCGGCCGGTCGGGCGGCCGGTCGGGCGGCGGGTCGGGCGGCGGGTCGGGCGGCGGGTCGGGTCGCCCGGGGTGTCGGGGGCCTCGACCAGACCCAAGCTCGCCCACCGCCCGGCTGGGCCCGCTACACCCTCACGCTGGTTGGGGCTAGGGGCAGCGGCCTCGACCACACCACACCCGGCGCCGTGCGCCGGGTGGCTGTGGCCACTTCCGGGCGATCCTGGCAGGCCACCGAGGCCGGAGCCCGACACCACTTCGAAACGGTGTCCTCTTAGTTTCGAAGCACCCGGTGGCCCCATGCCCACGTCGGGCGCAACCCGAGCGCGCCGATCACCACCAGACATACAACGACGCCGATCTCGGTTGCGTGCGCACCGGCTAGCACGCAGAGCGCCCAGGCCATCATCACCGTCAGCATCCCTACCGCCGAGCCCGCCGCCGCGGTCGGTGCCCGCCTGCTCGGCCGCAGACCCTCCAGCCGGGCTATCCGATACCGAAGGTGCTCGGGATGGTTGAACCCTACCAGTGCGTCTGCGATCCCAGAAGCCTGCAGGGCGGTGCTGACCAGCGCCGTGAGAACCGGGGTCGTGCCCACCGCTTTGACCGCTTCGTCATCGGCTGCCGCCTCCAGCTCGCGGCGCAACCCGTCCCAGGCTCGGCGTACCGGTGCGAGCACGCCATAGGCCGAAGCCACCGCCCCGCCGGCCAACAAGACCCGCGGGTGACCCAGGCGGACATGGGCTACTTCGTGCTCACACACCGCCGCTCGCTCGCGCTCGTCGAGCGGGGCGAGCAGGCCTGAGGTCACCACCGCCTTGGGGCGCCACAACCCCCCGGCATATGCAGCGGACTGAGCGGCGGGAACAACCCAGACCGAGCCGCCTTGCACTTCTTGGCGCACAGAGCCGGCCAGTGCGAATCCTCGTAGCTCGGCCTGCTGTGCAGCGACAGCCTGTCGAATGGCGCGCCACACCAGCACGCCGAGGGCTGCTGCGGCGGGAAGATAGCCGAGGAGCTGCCACTGGCCCCGGTTCAAGCCGAATAGACACCCCCCACCCGAGAGGCGGACCCCGGCAATCCACGAACCGATGGCACCACCCAGGCACGCCAACCACACCGCTGGCAACAAGGCCCACCCCATCAAGACGACCAGATAACCACCAGCGGCCACCCGCGGCGAGATCCCATCCCTGGTCCCGAGCACTCTGGGCAGCAAGATCAGCAGCGCCAAAAGCGCCAGCCCAGCGCCAGCGGCACTCACGACCGCTTTACCCTCTCAAGCGCCACTCTCTCGAGCACCGCCGCGAGCTCGGCGACCAGTGCGGGGTCTTCGAGGCCCTCCACAAAATGCGCCAGCGCCGTGCGGGGATCCTGGGTCGCAGATAGCAACGATCTGATCGCCTGGGCAGTCAGCTGCTCGGGGTCCCCTGCCGCCCGGTAACGATGACCTCGGCCTTCCTCGACCCGCTCGACCAGCTCTTTTCCCACCAATCGGCCGAGCACGGTCATCACCGTCGTGTATGCCCGCCCTTCGTCGCCCAAACGTTCCCATAGCTCCCGGCCGCTCACCCAGTCACCGGCTGCCCACAACTCTTCCAAGATCTGGATCTCCAGCTCACCCACCCGGCGCCCTGCAACCAGCTGTCGTGCCACCTATCCTCCTACATGTCTGTCGTATCCAGCATAAGCGCTGGGACTCGTCAATCAACCCGATCGGATCCGTGAAGCGGTAACCGGCTGTATATGCTCAAGTGATCATGCGAGCAGTTGAGGACGGGGCCCTGACGGTCGATCACGCTTCTAAAGCAGCAATCTTTGACGCTCTGGCCGAGGTCGCCGTCGCGCTGGCATCGGGTCGACGGGCCGAGATCATCGATCTTCTGGCCCAGGGCGAGCGTTCGGTGGAGGAAGTGGCCCGAGAGATCGACCAGAGCACGGCCAACGCGTCGCACCATCTTAGGGTTCTGGCTCGGGCCGGTCTGGTGCGCCAGCGGCGCGACGGCACCCGGATCTATTACCGGTTGGCGGGCGACGAGGTCGAGGAGCTGTGGGCAGTGTTGCGACGGGTAGCGGTGTCGGTTCGCAGCGATATGGATGACTTGGCGGAGGCGTACCTTGGAGACGGAGGCGACGTCGAGATGCTCGACCGCGCCGAATTAGCCAAGCGGCTGGCGACAGGGGAGGTGACCGTGCTCGATGTCCGTCCCGTGGTCGAGTACCGGGCGGGTCACATAGCCGGCGCGCGTTCGGTACCGCTCTCGGAGTTGGCTGCCCACGCGGCCGAGCTGCCCTGTGGTCTTCCCGTCGTCGCCTACTGCCGGGGTCCGTACTGTGTGTTTGCTCGGGCTGCGGTGAGAGCTTTGCGCCGTCGAGGCGTGGACGCGGTCTGTCTCGAGGACGGGTTCCCCGAGTGGCGCCGCTCTGGACTGCCAGTGGCAATCGGGGACGAGCCGGGGCGCCCACCTACGGGATCCCCGAGTCGTCGACTCGAATCCTTGCGCCCACCCACCAACTGAGCCGCAGCGCCGAGCGCCCGGCCCCAGGTAATCGTTCGCCCACTATACTCGTATTATCATTTGATCACTTGAGCATGGGAGGCGTCGTGGGAATCGAGATTCAGACTTTTCGTGCCTCGGAGTTGGGCAACTCCGCGTACCTCCTGGTCGATCAGGCCTCGGGGAGCGCCGTGGTCATCGACCCGGTGCGTGACACCGCTGGCTATCTGGAGTCAGCGAAGGCTCATGGAGTGACTGTCGCCTGGGCGTTGGAGACGCACGTCCACAACGATTTCGTCTCCGGAGCCCGGGAGCTCGTCGCCAGCATCGGTTCCCGCCTAGGAGCAAGCGCTCAAGCGGGGCTGCACTACCCCTACGAGGCGTTCGGCGACAACGAAGAGATCGAGCTTGGATCGTCCCGTCTGCGGGTGCTCGCCACCCCTGGCCACACCCCCGAGCACGTCGCCTACCTCCTTCTCGACCCCGAGGACCGCCCGCGGGCGTTGTTCTCCGGGGGGGCGCTGATGGTGGGCACGGCGGCACGCACAGACCTGTTCGGCCCAGCACTTTCCTGGCGTTTCGCTCACGACCTGGAGCGGTCTCTCCGGGAAAAGATCTTGACTCTTCCGGACGACGTGGTCGTATACCCCACCCATGGAGGCGGCTCGTTCTGCGCAGTGGGGGCGGGTAGCGCCGCGTCGACCACTATCGGCGCGGAGCGCGCAGCCAACCCCCTCGCCCTGGCCAGCTCCTCCCGCCAGTTCGTCACCCGGTCCCTTACGGCCGGCCCTTACCCGGCGTACTACTCGAGGATGCGGGGGCTCAACCAGGCCGGCGCCCCCCTGATCGGACCCCGCCCTCCTATGCCGGCCGCACTCTGCCTGGCCGAGGTCGATTCCTGGACAGCGCAAGGGGCCTTGATAATCGACGTACGATCGGCCTCGGCCTTCCGCGCTGGGCACATCCCCGCAGCGGTCGCAGCGGGCGCGGACGGCAATGTGTCGGGATGGATCGGATGGCTCGTCGGCCCCGAACGCTCACTGGTCCTGGTTGCCGACGCCGGACAGGCTGGAGCCTCCCAGGTCGCAGAGGCTGGCCGCCAGCTTACTCGCATCGGCTACGACCGGGTGGCCGGTTACCTCGACGGCGGGATCGCGACCTGGACCGGCGCCGGACGCGATCTAGCGTCATACGAGACCACAAATGCCTCCGAGCTCGCCAAACGGTTGGATTCCGACGAGGCAGTCGTCGTGCTCGACGTGCGCGAGGCGGCAGAATGGCACGCCGGGCACATTCCCGGGAGTGTCAATTTCCCGGCCCACGAGATCCCAACCGGCTCCCCCGATCTGCCCAGGGGCGTACCCCTGGCGGTCCATTGCGGGCATGAGTACCGAGCCACACTCGGCGCCAGCCTGCTGGAGCGGGCCGGCTACCAAAACCTCAACGTTCTGGACGACGGCTGGGACGGGTGGGCGGCCCTCGCCAGCCAAGCATGACCAACCATCCGTCGGTGCGCGGCCGCGCAGCGCGTCCCGGGTCTGAGCCAGGCACCGGGTCTGAGCCAGGCACCGCCGCAGCCCGCCCGCACCGCCTGGGCCTGGGCGAGAACTGGGCTCAGTTCTCCATCTTCACGCTCCTCACGCTGCTCATCGGGATTACCATCGGCGTCGAACGCGTAGCCCTGCCACCCCTCGCCCATCACGCCTTCGGGATCACCTCGATCCTCTACACCGTCTCGTTCGTCGCCGCCTTCGGAGCGGTCAAAGCGGTTATGAACCTGGTCTCAGGCCGCCTGTCGGATCACCACGGCCGCAAGACCCTTCTCCTCATCGGCTGGGCGTTCGCGGTCCCCTTCGCTCTTTTGATCATCTTCGCCCAGGCCTGGTGGTGGGTCGTTATCGCCAACCTGTTCCTCGGCGTCAACCAGGGCCTGACCTGGACCATGGCCGTCACCGCCAAGATCGACCTCGTCGGCCCGGTCAACCGGGGACTCGCCGTCGGGATCGACGAGTCCGCCGGTTACATCGGCGTCGGTCTCGGTGGGTTCGCATCCGGGCTGCTCGTCAGCTCCTACGGGCTGCGGCCCGCCCCCTACCTCCTCGCCCTCGGCGTCGTCGCCATCGGCGCCCTGCTAACGGTGGGTCCGGCCAAAGAGACCCTCCCGTGGGCCCAGGCCGAGGCTGCGCACCGGCAAAGCCCCAACACGGCCCCCGAACCGACCCCGAAGCTGTCCAGGCTGGCCAGCTACATGAGCTGGCACGACAAGGGGATGCTGGCCATCTGCCAGGCTGGGCTCCTCAACAAGTTCGTCGACAGTCTGGTCATCGGGTTCTTTCCCCTCTACTTCCTCCACAAGGGCCTCAACCTGGCCACCGTTGGCATACTGGTCGGCGTCTACGCCTGGGTGTGGGGCCTTGGCCAGGTCGCCACCGGTGCCCTCGCCGACCGCATGGGGCGTAAACCGCCGATCACTGCCGGGATATTCCTCATCGGGGCGGGGATCGTCGCGATTCTTCTTGCCGCTAGCCTTCCCGTCTGGCTGGCTGACGCCGCAGTGATGGGCGCGGGCATGGCCCTGGTGTACCCCAACCTGATCTCAGCGGTGGGCGACGTCGCGCACCCGTCCTGGCGAGGCGGGGCCCTCGGCGTCTACCGCCTATGGCGTGACGCTGGCTACGCCATAGGTCCGCTCGTCTTGGGGGGAATAGCCCTCACCGGAGGCATCACCGCCGCCCTGTGGGCTGGCGCCGCTCTCATGGGCCTCTCGGGCCTTTTCGTCCTCGTCGCCTTCCACGAAACTGAACCCGGCCGCCGGACGAGACGACCTGCATGGGAAACACACCCCGACTGGATGTCCCCGTGAGGGAATGGCCGGTGGATGGTTCCTGCCAGAGCGGCCCATCGTGCTGTCCTTGGCTCGGCCCGGAGTTGGCCGGACCCGCTCGGCCGGGATACGGTCGGCCGGGACCCGCTCTGAGTTGGCCGGTCAAGTTTATTCGGTAGCGTGGGGACATGCAGACACGCCATCTAGGGTCCCTGTCCGTCTCCGCCATCGGGCTCGGCTGCATGGGCATGTCCGAGTTCTACGGGAACGGCGACGACGACGAGTCCATCGCCACCATCCACCGTGCCCTCGAGCTGGGCTGCACATTCCTCGACACCGCGGACATGTACGGGCCCTTCACCAACGAACGCCTGGTGGGTAGAGCCATCGCCGGACGCCGCGACGAGGTGGTAGTAGCCACCAAGTTCGGCAACGAGCGATGCGAGGACGGCTCATGGCTAGGAGTGAACGGCAGGCCGGAGTACGTACGGGCAGGCCCTCCCCCCTCAGACCGGACACCCCGAGCCAGCGCCGGCTGGGAAAGGATGCTTGGGTTCAGACGGTCGGCGCAACGCTCCCCGTACAGTGAGGTCTCTTGTTTTTGTCGAAGAAGGCTTTGTTGGAAGCAGGCTCAGTTCTGGGAGTTGATCCGGCAGGGAAGCCGAACACCGCGGCGTGTGAGGCGGTGGGCGTGGATCGCCGTCAGGGGTTGCGATGGCGTACTGCTGTTGGGGGGAACGTTCCTCGGCGACCGGGCGGCGGCGTCGGGCAGGTACCTGAGCTTGGAATGACGCCTGAGGATCGCCGACCTCGTGATCACGGGGGTGTCTGTGAGCGACATCGCGGTGGAGCTGGGCCGGTCGAAGTCGACGATCTGTCGTGAACTGGCCCGCAACGGTTCCGCCCGTGGGAGGCACGAGCCGTACGCCGCTCAGACCTAAATTCGCGAGATCCTTTCGGAGCCTTACATGCAGATAAGTACAGTGATGTGGTTCACCGAGGAATCTCGTG
>JAVKSL010000015.1:0-43190 GCA_039583695.1 Acidimicrobiales bacterium
CCGATCACTCACGTCCTGCCTCATGAGCGTACACCTGTTCCCACTGGTTGACCCACATCTATGCCGGGAGGCCCGAAAAGCGGATGGCAGCCTTTTGGACCAAGCACGGCTACTCCGGCCGCCGGCCCGCCGCCGTGCTGGTCGAGCGGCTGCGCTCCGCCCCCCAAGGCATCGCCGACGGCCCCGAGGCCGAAGCCCGCAGAGACGCCGTTTTGGGCTACGTCAGGGTCATCCGGGCGCTCAACACCTCCATCAAGAGCCTCGATCGCTCGGTCGCCGCCCACCTCGGTGAGCACCGGACGGCGAGATCTTCACCTCCCTGCCACCCTCGGGTCGCCTCAACGCAGCCCAGATGCTCGCCTGCTGGGCGACTGCCGCCAAGCCTACGACACCCCCGAGGCCGTCGCCGCCCTGGCCGGCCAGACTCCGGTGACCAAGCGCTCGGACAAGTACGAGCCGGTCCATTTCCGCTGGGCGTGCAACAAAGGCTTCCGGGCGGCCATGTGCAGCTTCGCCGACAACTCCCGCCACCAAAGCCCCTGGGCCGCCGACATCTACCAGCGCGCCCGGGCCAGAGGCTGCGACCACCCCCACGCCATCCGCGTCCTGGCCCGCGCCTGGATCCGGGTCATCTGGCACTGCTGGCAAGACGGCATCGCCTACGACGCCTCCCGCCACGGTGGCGCTGTCCGCCTCGCCGCCCAGACCGCCTCGCCGCCCAGACCGCCCCCGCCGCCAGCGAAGCCAGGATCGACCAGGAGGCGGCCTGAATGCCCACCGGATCCCCGTCGCGTAACGACCCCGTAACGATCCCATGCCCGTGCTGCGGCCGCTCCTTCACGCCTGTCGGCCGCCAGCGCTTCTGCTCCGACGCCTGCCGCCAGGCCGCCTGGCGCAGACGACACCAACCACCCGCCCCGCTGGGCGCGCTGCCAGCTCCCCGACCACGACGACCCGGCACCGTCTACGCCTGCCCCCTCTGCGACGCCCGCTATCTCGGAGAGCAGTACTGCCCCGACTGCAACAGCTTCTGCCGGCGCATCGGTTACGGCGGCACATGCCCATGCTGCGATGAACCCGTTGCTCACAACGAGCTCCTGAGCAGCTGAACCGCCGGCACACACAAACCGTGATTGAACTTTTTCACCAACGGGGGTTGACACAGAGGGTGTCATGGAGGAGCGTCCACCGCAGCGGCTCATGATGACCGTCGAGCAGCAGCGGTCGTGCTTGGCATCTCTCGGGCGACCGCCTACGAAGCCGTCTCCCGTGGCAAGATTCCCTGCATCCGCATCGGCAGGCGCATCCTCATCCCTAAGCCTAAGGTCGCCTTGGAGTGAATGCTCGATGGACCGACTCGATAGGTCGGCATAAAGGGACTCGGAATCCAGCCAAAGGTTTCTCAGCAGGCGTAGTCGCCGTCGTCGGGATGGCCGAACCACTGCGTCAGCGTGACCGTGCCGCCAGTGAAGGACGCCTGGGCACAGTTCGCCTGCGCGCCGGAGAGGTTGCGCGCTCCGGGAATCCAGTTAGGGATCTGGTAAAGCGAGCCCGAGGTGGAGCTGGTGCCGCCCGTAATGCTGTCCCACTGGCTGGACGTCGAATACGCCCCGACCGTGCTCGCCCCAGCGGCCTGAAGCCCCGCGATCATTCCTTCGAGGTCGGCGACATTCATCGTGGTGTCCGACTGCCAGGTGTTGGCCGTCTCGACGTCGAGCCACCACGGATAGCTCGCTGCCGTACCGGCCACAGCGACCGGAGGTGACTGGCTGTTGACGGCAGCCGCGGCTGCCCCGAGCCAGCTCGCGTCCTGGGTCGCTTTGTTGTATCCGTACTGCCAGGCGCAGGAGTCTGAGTTCGAGCCGACGGTGTAGGTGCCGCTTGCAAGGGTCACCGTCGTCGTTGAGCAGGACCCGTATGGGGTGCTTCCCGAGGTGGGCCAATCCGCGATCACCGTGCCGTTGTAGACGTTCCCAGGATCGGCCGTATTGACATACAGCGACGCCTTGGGTTGGCTCGTCCCCCCGACCGAGGATGCGACCGCCCAGTATAGCTCGCTCTCGGTGTAGCTCGGATACGACGACGACGGCCCGAAGCACGGGTTGAGGTCGTTGGCGAGCCCGCCCGTCACGCCAACGATGCCAAACGCGGGACTAGTGGGGAGGCTGCTCCCGCACTGCGGGTAGGAGACGTCGTTGCCCGTCAGCGTCGAGGTTCCGCCGCCGCCGTGACCGCCGTGACCCGTGGGCTTCGCAGCGAAAGCTGGAGTGGCACCGCCGACGATGAGCGCAGCGACGATGACCCCTTGAAGAGTGACGCGGACAGCTCGCCGTCCGATCGTTCGCCTGCCCATGTCCTACGCCTCCTTCACTCGTGGTGGCGCGATCCTAGGTGTCTCTCGGCGCTTGGACGACGCCACGGCCGGCAAGCCGGGATGAATCCGATGCGCCGAGTCCGTCCGCCAGGGCGACATCCGCGTCAGCAGGCACATCCCCATCCCCAAGGTGGTGCTGGAGCGGATGCTGGACGGCGCCAGGGGCGGAACACAGACCTAAATACTCTCCAACTGTGGTCGTTCGCCTACCTCGCCGTCCGTCGCGCGCTCTCACTGGTGGTGCTGATTCTCCGCTCTAACGTGTCCGTAGAGATCGAGATCCTGGTGCTGCGCCACGAGCTCGCGATCTTACGGCGCAACCAGCCGCGGCCACGTCTCGAACCCGTCGATCGGGCCTGGCTCGCCGCGCTGAGCCGGTATCTCAAGCGAGATCGGTGGTCGGCGTCCGGCCCGGCCCGAGACGCTGCTTCGCTGGCACCGTCGCGTCGATGCCCGGCACTGGATCTACCACCACCGCCCCCGGGCCGGCCTCAGGTCGCCGACGAGCTCGCCGCGCCGACCATGCGCAGGGCGACAGACAATCCGACCTGGGGCCACCAGCGCATCCGAGGTGAGCTGCTTCACCTCGGGCATCGGGTGGCAGCGAGCAGGGTCGCCAAGGTGCTCAGGACCCACGGCATCGACCCGGCGCCGCGGCGCACGTCGACGACCTGGCGCCAGTTCCTGCGCCAACAGGCCGCCGGCATCGTGGCCTGCGACTTCTTCTCGGTGGACACGGTGTCGCTGCGACGGCTGTACGTGCTGTTCTTCATCCATCACGGGTCGCGACGCATCTTCCTTGCCGGCATCACGACCAACCCGACATGGGACTGGGTTGCCCAGTGCGCCCACAACGCGACTGCGGAGCTGCGTGACGCCGGCATCGCCGTCAAGTATCTGCTGCGTGATCGCGACGGGAAGTTCGGTCCGGGTTTTGACGCCGGTCTGGCGGGGCGAAGGGGTGCGTGTCGCGCGAAGTCCTGTGCGGGCGCCCAATGCAAACGCTGTTGCTGAGCGCTGGGTCAGAACGGGGCGATCGGAGTGCACGGACCGGAACCAGCGGCCTGCCGTTCGTGTGGTTCGGTCACCAAAAGGGAATATCGAGTGCGGCCCCGGAGCGCTTCATCGACCAGGCGCTGGCGGGCATCAGCCGATCACCTCCTGGGCGGCGAGCATCTCGGCGACGGCCGTCTGGTCGGCCTCGAAGCGTTTGCGATGTCGACGGGAGCGCGATTGGTGAAACCTCCTGTCCGTTCGTTCATGCCGTTCGGTCCTCCCCGGAGGCTGGGTCAGAGGATCGAGGCGCGGCTCTGCCTTTTGAGTGCTGCCGGGGACGGAACTGGGCGAGGTGTGAGCGGAGCTTGCGCGAGTGCTCCCCGCCGCGCACCTGCTCGAGGATGCGATCGGCCTCCTCGCGGGTCATCGCGCCTTCGGCAACAGCGACGTCCAGCCGCTCGCCCGCATGGCGGGCGCGGATGTCTCGCAGCACTCCTTCGGTCTGGCCGGGGTCGGGCGCAGCTCGCAGGCGGTCGGCTTCCTCGGCGGTGAGCCGGCCGGACGCCACCATCTTGTCGGCCTGCTCGACTACCCGTTCGAGTCGCGCCGGCTCCGGCGCGGTCTGGTCGCGGTCCATGTCCAGCATGTTATCGAGACATAGTGTCGATGTCAATACGAACCGTATCCGCTGCCAGCATCGCGTACACTAGGTGACGTGCCGAAGCTCTGGACGGAGACGATCGAGACCCACCGCAGCCAGGTGCGCGAAGCCATCTTGGAGAACACCGCCGCCTTGGTGGCTAGCCACGGCCTGCGAGGCGTGACCATGTCGCAGATCGCCGAGGACGCCAGCATCGGCAGAGCGACGCTTTACAAGTACTTTCCGGATGTGGAGTCGATCCTGGTCGCGTGGCATGAGCGACAGGTTGCCGCCCATCTCCACCACCTGGCTTCCCTGCGGAGCCGTGCCGGCACGCCATACGAGCGCCTCGCGGCGGTGCTCGAGGCATACGCGGGGATCTGCTACGACATCGCCCATCAGGACCACGGCACGGAGATGGCGGCGCTTCTGCATCGCCGCGAGCGCATCGAAGGAGCCGAACGCCAGTTGAGAGATTTCGTCTGTGACATGATCACCGAAGCGACCGTCCGAACCGATATCAGCCCTGGGGAGCTGGCGGTCTACTGCCTCAACGCACTAGCCGCGGCCAGCACCTGTCCTTCACGGGCGGCGGTCAAACGGCTTGTCACGGTCACGCTGACCGGCCTGCGACCCTCGTCCTGAGACCGCATACGGAATCGTTGTTCTGGTCCGCGAGGTGCGTTCTTGGTCGAGGAACGTCTGCAGGGCGAGCGGCATGACCGGACGCATCCCTGCGATGCCGGCGGGTCCGACGGTCTTGGTGGAGGTGGTGCGCTCACCTCGTTTCATGACCCGCGCGACTCAGGCGCGTCGCAGCTGCCGAGGCGCGTGGTGAGCTCGAAGGTCCCGAGCAGCGGCCCGCCCGGCCCTGGGTCCCGAGCGGCCTCGGGGTTGGGGAGGCATCCCTCGAGCTCGGCCAGTGCGGCTGCGACCCTTTCCCGATCCTGGTAGGCCCGCGACGCAGTTGCAGTGTGCGCTCCGACGCAGAAAGGGCACGTGTTCAGCTTGGCCACATAGGCGGCCAAGAGCTCCCGATCACCTACCGACCAGGCCGAGGGGTTGCGCATCGCCTCGTGGGTAAGCTCCTTCATCTGAGCACCGAAAAAGTCTGGCCGGTAGAAGGTGATCTTGGCCGCATCAGGGACGGGATAGCCCGAGAACACGCGAATCAGACGGAAGAGAACCTTCGGCTCAAGGCCGTAGTCGCAATCGAGCGCAGCGGGCCGCATTATCCGGCCTCCAGGTCGGCGGCGGCAGCAGCCAACGCAGCCAGGCCGGATTGGTACTGCCGGGTAGCCTCGCCGACGGCCGCGCAGACGACCAGTTCGAAGGTCTGATCGTCGCTGAAACCGGCCGCCTTTACGGCTGCAATGTCCCCGTCAGTGGACATCCGGCGAAGACCGACCGTTGTCACCGAGGACGCGATCCACCAGCGCCCGGTGCATGACGCGCTTCTTTTCGTCAGCCGGCATCGGTGCCCCCGTCAATCCGTCGCCGCGGCACGGCCTGTTTGGCCGGGTTGGCCGTAGGTTCGAGGGGCCCGCGGATCCGCCGCTTCGGGGGCGGATCGCGGAATGACGATGAAGGCGAGTACCAATTGCCGCGGGTAGCACTCGGCCCACGATCTGGTTAGGCGCTGGCGATGTTTCTGATGGAGCCCGCGCCTTCCGACTGAGCCTGCGATGGCTCCGGTCGATCAGGAACAAGGCAAACCATCCCTTCGCTGAAGCCAGCAGAGCCAATTCCGAAAGCGGCATTGAACCTGTCGAGATTCACGACCGTCAGAAGGGCGGTGATCTCGACCAACTGCTTCTCCGTGAAGTGCTCCCTCGCTCGAGCGAACAACGCGTCGGTCATCTCTACCGGCGTGTGCATCACTGCGGCGGCATAATCGAGGGCGATCTTCTCGCTATCGGTGAACAGGTTGCTTGATCGGTACTTGGGCAGCGCCAGAAGCTCCTCGTCGCTCAGGCCGGAGTTTCGACAGATCTGCGACCCGAGGTCGACGCAGTACGCACAGCCGATCATCTGCGCGCCCTTCAGCTCGACGAGATTCTTCAGTCGCTCATCGACGCCGTTACCCTTCCTGACAACCTGGTTGAACTTGCCCATGGCCATCATCATCTTGGGTTGGTAGGCCCAGATCTCCCACGGTTCCATACCACTACCGCGTTGTGGCTGGCGTCCGGTCAGCTTCTTCATCAGTTTGGGACCGAATCGGTAGGCCAATCTGACCTTCAGAGGAGCCTTGCTCTTCGGAACTCCTTGAATCCGTGCCATCTTGAAGTCCTCCTGTCAAAACACTGGGGTCACGCTTCCGCCTACTAAGACACGCCGACAGGAGGAGATGTGACACGGACCGGTTCGCACCCCATCGCGGCGTGGTCCCCGGTGCCGTCGATCCCCAACGCCGGGCTGTTCCCCAAGACCGACTTCCATCGACATGACCGCAAGGACGGTGACCGGCCCGGCCCGCCAGACCACCACCGGGTGCGGCCGGTCCCGCGAGACCGCCAGGCGCTCCGAGCTCATGGGCTTCGCCGGGTACAGCCACCGTGCCAGCCACACCCGCTACTTGGGGGGAGCTGCGGCTCCACCTCGTCTGCACTCCGGCGGGCCTGCCGGGCACCTTCGCACTGGCCCACCCGAGGACCGACGAGCGTGAGATCCTGCGGGCCCTGCTCGACGTCGAGTCCGAGCTACTCAGCTCCCGTCCGGCCGTCGGCGAGGACACCTGCCGCCAGTCTTTGGACGCGTTCGGGATCGCCGATCGAGTCGATCTCGACAATCTTTCCGTCGCAGACGGTGAACGCCATGATGGCGACGGGGCGTTTTCGCCCGACGATGACGACCCCGGCGGCGCCGTTGACGAGGGCGGGGAGCACCTGTGCGCCTGGGAAGGCTCCGAGACGGGCTTGTCGGGCGACGGCCTCGGCGCCGTGGATCACGGCCGACTGGCGGGGTCGACCCGGGCTGAAGTCGGCTCGCAGCACGACGTCGGGGTCGAGGACGGCGATGAGGGCGTCGAAGTCTCCGGCACGGCCGGCGGCGAAGAATGCGTCGACGACAGCTCGTTGCCGAGCGAGGTCTCGTTCCGGGGCTGGGATCTCGGCACCTCGGACCCGGCGCCGGGCTCTGCTCGCCAGTTGCCGGGTTGCCTGAGCGCTTCGCCCCATGAGGGGGCCGATCTCGTTGAAGGGGATGTCGAACATGTCGTGGAGCACGAAAGCCAGGCGCTCGGGAGGGGAGAGAGTGTCGAGCACCACCTGGAGGGCGAGACCGACCGAGTCGGCCATCAGCGCCTCGTCCTCGGGCAGGACCTGGCCATCGGCGGACACGATCAGATCGGGGACGCAGACCCCCACCGCGTCCTCTCGGCGCGTGTTGCGCGAGCGCAGGGTGTTGAGAGAGACCCTTGCCACGATGGTCGTGAGCCAGGCGTTGAGGTTCTCGATCTCGTCTGTGCCGGCGCGGTTGACGCGCTCCCAGGCATCTTGGACAGCGTCGTCCGCCTCGGTGAGCGAGCCAAGCATCCGGTAGGCCACGGCCCGCAGTTGCGGCCGACGCTCCTCGAAGCGGTCGGCCAGCCACTTCTTCTCGTCCATCTCTGCCGTCCTCGTGATTGGTTCCTCGGTTTATGACACCCGGGACGCTACAGATGTGACATCCAAGAGCGGATGGGGCCTCTGAACTGCGGTGCGTCACATCTGCTCGGGCTCGAGTGTCTTAGATACCAGAACGATTTGGTCGTTTCCCGAGCATGGAAGGAGTAGCGAGGTCGACGGCTGGGCGCGAAGCTTCCCCCCCCCGACCGAGCAGAAGCGCAGATCGGCGCCCGCTGTCACAGCCTCGCCGCCTGGATGTACATGCACCTTGCCCGCCAGCGCAACAACACCGCCTGAGGATTCGGGGACCATCGGAGAGGATCGCCGTTTGTCGATCGGCTTGCGGTGATCCGCCGGGCATACTCGCGGTGCGCGTCGGCGCCGCCGCAGAGGGTTGGGTGACTGCGACGACCCATCGAGGAAGAACTTGGAGTGCAGCTCCCACCAGTTGTGCCCACCTGCGGCTCACTCCTGCGCCGGCTCCAGGTCGACGATGGCGAGGGTCTCGGGGTCCGCGACCAGCTCGATGCCGACGATCCGGCCTCCGCGGACGGTGAAGTCGAATACCACCATGGGCCGACCGCCGACCGACACCACCGCACCGGCCAAGCCGTCCACCAAGGTCAACCTGGCGGCTTTGGCGCCGCCAGCGAAGACTCGGGCGACGGCGTCGATGCCGCGGACCTCCTCGCTCAGTGCTGGCGCCCCTGCGCTGGCTCTGCTGGTCGCCATGTCGACGGCCACCGCATCAGCACGTAGCATCACGTCGGGATCGAGCAGTCGCAGCAGAGCAGCGAAGTCGCCCTGGCGGGCCGCGGCGAGAAACGCGGCGACTACCTGGCGCTGGGTGGTCGCAGAGGCGTCGGGGACGGCAGGATTGGACTGCATCCGCCGCCGAGCGCGGCTGGCGAGCTGGCGGGCGGCGACGGGCGTCCGCCCCACGATGGGGGCGATCTCCTCGAAGGGGACCGCGAACACGTCGTGCAGCACGAATGCCAGCCGCTCGGCTGGCGCCAGGGTGTCGAGAACCACCAGGAGTGCCAGACCGACCGAGTCGGCGAGCAGCGCCTCGTCCTCGGGAAGGGTCACCGCCACCTGCTCGGGGGCCGCGTCGGGGGCGAACTCCCACTTGGTGGGCCGGGCGCGCAGCATGTCCAGGCATATGCGGGCCACCACGGTGGTCAGCCAGCCGCCGAGGTTGTCCACGGCGTCGGTATCCGCACGGCTGAGCCGCAGCCAGGCCTCCTGGACGGCGTCATCGGCATCGCGGCCCGATCCGAGAATCCGCAGCGCCACGGACCGCAGGTGCCCCCGGTGGGCCTCGAAGCGCTGGGCGAGCAGGTCGGGATCGCTCATCGTCACATCCTCTGCGTCGGCATCGTCATAGCTCTTGACGAGACACGTCGGGTCGATGTGACCCACAACTTCAAGGAGTGACCATGACCGACGTTGCAACCACCCAGGGAATCAAGACCGTGCTGGTGCCTGTGTCCGACCTGGCGGCAGCCAAAGCTGTGTATGCCGCGCTGCTCGGAGCGTCCCCCCAAGCTGATAGCGAATACTACGTCGGCTTCGACGTCGTCGGTCAGCACCTCGGGCTGCTGCCGGGTGGCGGCCCGCAAGGCCTCACCTCGCCAGTGGCCTACTGGCTCGTGGGCGACATCGAGGCGAAGCTCGCCGAGTTGACCGCGGCCGGCGCCACCCTCAAAGAGCCCGCAAGCGACGTCGGTGGTGGCCGTCTGGTCGCGACTGTGACCGACCCGGACGGCCACGTTGTGGGGATCATGCAGGACCGGTGATGCCGCTGTCGTCTTCGCTCGCATCGCTTCCGCTCCGCCGGCCTCGATCACGAGGCTACAAACCAGCAGTCGCTTCGCCGTCTCGGCCGACCCAACCGCCTCACGAAGGGAGTTGCCGATGATCTCCGTTGACTTCGTGACCTTGGACATTCCCGACCCGACCGCCGCGGACGCCTTCTACACTACGGCCTTCGATCTGGGTGACCGGGTGTGTGCACGCGGCTCAGAGGCACCAACGACCGGCTTTCGAGGGTTTACCCTCTCGCCGGTCGTCTCGCAGCCTGTAACGGTCGACCTCATCGGTGCCGCCCCCGACGCCGGAGCGACATCGCTGAAGCCGCGTGAGATCCGCGCCAAGAGGCCGACGGGTACGCGTGCTTCCGCATCGTCGCGGACCGGGTGCAGGCCTGACGCGAGGCCTGACGCGAGGCCAACGAACTGCCTGGCCGCATACTGATGCGCGACGGCAATTGGCTACTCTGAGTATGCGGTCATCGGATACGAACCGTCCGACGCACGCCATCGGACAACCCAGCTCGCCGTCCGGCAGCGGCCTAGTATCGTGGATCAATGAGCAACCCGCTGGTGCCCGGTGGGGTGGCGCATAAGCTCCCCGCAGATCTGGGCGAGGCGCTGATCGCCAACGTCACGGCACTTGATGCCTGGAAGGACATCACGCCCTTGGCCCGTAACGAGTTCATTTGCTGGGTCGAGGATGCCAAACAGGAGACGACCCGAGCGCGCCGCATCCGCCGGACCCAGGAGGAGCTGGAGGATGGACAGCGCCGGCCCTGTTGCTGGCCGGGGTGCAAGCACCGCGAGCGCACAGGAAGATAGCGGCCCGGTGAGGAGGGGGCCACCTTCGGTGATCTTGCTCGTGTCGTAGCGCCCACGGTCGTGCTGTCGCGCGCACAGCTCCGGTGGGGCAAGGACCGCTCGTCTCGCGGCGTCAAGAGGACTTCTCGTTTCCCCTACGCGATGCCCGGCATGGAGCTGAGCGAGCGCGGGGGCGCTTGGACTGGCTGGCGGCTGCCCCGGGGGTCCCCCAACAACTGGTGCTGCGAGAGCTCTACCGGTCCATCTGCGCTTTGTTCGACAGGGCCAACCCGGGCCGGGCGCCCCCGCCTCAAGTCGGCCAAAGCCGCATAGCCCAGCGCCCGCTGGACGAGGCGGGGCTTTGGGGTGTCGGGCTCCGGCCTCGGCGGCCTGCCAGGACCGCCTGGAAGTGGTCACAGCCCCCCGGCGCACGGCGCTGGGTGTGGTGTGGTCGAGGCCGCTGCCCCTAGCCCCGACCAGCGTGAGGGTGTAGCGGGACCAGCCGGGGCAAGGCCGGCCTCAACCGCTCCATCGCCGATGCCGGGTGGACGCAAAGCTGACGAGGGTGCTGCTCGGCGGCGGCGGTCCAGATCCACGCCCGGTAGCAACCAACCAGCCCTCTCCTGTCCGGTCGGCGATTCGCCAGCCAGTTCCGACAGATCCTCATCAATGGCGGCTCCAACCGGGATGGGGTCCACCCGGGTGCCAGCCGGCTCCAGGCGCACCTCGAGGCGGTTGCCACCGACAGACAGACGCGAGCGACGACCGGTCGGAGGGAGATCCCGCCGTCTGGGACGACGGCGGGCGCCGCCGTTGTTGCCCGGTGATCGGCGTCCACGCGCAGATCCTCGATCCCTGCTCGCGGGGCGTTGGTCGTCTCGGCGCAGCGCTCGAGTCGTTCATCGGGCGACGTCGGATCGCGCTCGGCCCGCAACCCCCCGGAGCAGGACGACGGCGACGGCAGCCGCCGACACTGTCAATGCGGCGAAGCCGGTCAACCCCGTAAACGGCCCGGACGCGTCGACCAGGAAACCGAGCGAAACGAGGATCACGGCGATGGTCAGGTATCCGACGAGGTAGAAAGCGGCCACAGTCTGGCCCCGGGCGGCGGGTGAGATGGAGTCGAGCAGGACGGCCTGACTGGCGCGGTGGGTGAGACCCTGGCCGGCCCCGGCGGCTGCCGCTCCGAGGACGAGCAGCAACGGCTGATGTTGTGACAGCGCAACGGGGAGCACCGCCATGCCGGCGGCGAATACGGCGAGCCCCCATCGCATAGCCGGCCCGTTCGCCAGGCGCCGGCTGAGCAGCTGGGCGGCGGCGGACATGGCGAACGCGTCAAACACGATGGCCGCCCCGACAATTGGATCGGTGGTGCGCAACACCAGGTCAGCGAAGGTCGGGCCGAGAGCGAAGAACATGGCTGTGCCGACCCAGCCGGCCGAGAAGGCCACGGCGGTGCGAACGAAAAGGGAACGGATTCCGGCATGCACCGACGGACGCCGCAGCCGGCCGAGCCGTACCAAAACCGCCCTCTTCGACGCCACATTGCTCCTCGACGCAGCGGGGGCATCCCCGGCCGGCACCGGCGACCGGGGGAGGGCCGCCACTCCGGCCAGCCCGGCGGCGAGGACAGCCAGGAACACGATGTAGACGAGGCGGTCGGGCCACGGGGCGTAGCGCACGAACAGGCCGCTCACCATCGGTCCGATAGCGAAGCCTCCGACGATGGCCGCCGAAGCCGCTGTCGAGGCCCGCTCGACGTCTCCGTTCGGTTCGAGGTCGGCCAAGGTCGCCGGGCCAGCGGCGGTTACCGCTCCGCTGGCTATGCCGCTAGCGATCCGCCCGGCGATCAGCCAGCCCAACGCGCCGGACGTGGCGAAGCAGGTCACGCTGAGGACCCCGAAGCCGAGGGCCGGGACCAGGACCGCCCGGCGACCGAAGAGGTCCGACGCCTGGCCCGCCACTGTCAGTGTCGCCGCTACGGCAACCACGTAGGCGGCGAAGACGACCGTGAGGGTGGCGGTCGAGAGGTGGTCGGCGCGCTGGTATTGAGGGTAGAGCGGTGTGGGCAGGTTGGCCGCGGCTAGAACGGCGGCGACGGCGTAGGCGACCGCCCAGAACCGCCATCTCACCCGACCACCCTCGGCCTTCCGGTCATTGCGCGACCGGCTCGCAGCGTCACTCCCCGGACAGGGTCACAAGCTGGAATGACCGGCGACGGCCTCCTCTAGGGCATCTTTTCGCTCGGCCAGCATCCGGTCGACCGACGCCGGATCGTCGCGGTTCATGGCAATCATCCGGGTGCGGGTTTCGCCACCGCGTATGACGCTGATGTGCCCGTCGATCATGGCTTCAACCACCGCCTCGGCCACGGCGTCGGGGCCTTCATAGTCGAACCCGTGCTCGGGGCCCGCCTTGGAGCTCTCCATCATCGCCGTCCTGGTTGCGCCGGGGTACACGGTGAGCACCCCCACTCCCTCGCCGTAAAGCTCGCGCCGGAGCGCCTCACTGAAGTGGGCGATACCGGCCTTGGTGGCGGCATACACCGAGTAGAACGGCAATCCGACCAGCGCTATAGCCGACGACACGTTGACCACCAGACCGTCCCCGCTGGCTCGAAGCGCACCGAGCGCGGCTCGGGTGACCAGGATCGGGGCCGTCACGTTCAACGCAACCTGAGCCACGACCTCCTCCTCACTGATTCGCTCCAGGCGTCCGGCACGGACGTTGCCGGCGTTGTTCACCAGAACGTCAAGCCCTCCGAAGCGATCGACGGCCGCCGCCACGACCCTTGCCGGAGCTCCCGCGTCGGTGAGATCGGCGGTCACCACCTGCGCCTCGCCGCCCCCGGCGCGCACCCCGGCGGCCACTCCCTCCAGCGGCCCCTCGTGACGGCCGACCAAGGTGAGACAAGTTGCGTAAGCAGCGAGGCGCAGCGCCAGACTGGCGCCGATACCGCTTCCTCCCCCTGTCAGCAATATCGAGCGTCGCTGCAGATCCATCGCGTTCTCTCTCCTTCAGCTCGGGCGTTCGGAACTTATCTTCGTGCCGAGGGGCCGCGTGTCGGCGGTGTGGGAGCAGGCTAATCTCCACGCGCAGCGTTCGGATGGCACCGGCGGTCGGGTGGATGGCGAGCTGATCAGCGCTCTGCGCCGTTGCCCGTCCTCCCCGCACCCGGGGAAGCCGACTTGAACCTGATCCTGGCGCTCACTGCCGTGTCCGCCCTCGGCGACATCGGCCGAGGACTCGAGGAGGCGTTCTTCATGTTCTGGGAGACCGCCTGGGCATTGGTGCTCGGGTTCGGGCTGTCGAGGTCCTGTCGCACCAGCCATGGTCTCGGCGCCTGCGCTCCAAGGCTGGCTGGGCGGACGCGGCGAGCTATACCATGGCCGACCTCACCATGCTGCGTCGTGAGATGCTCGTGGGCTACCTGATTGCCGGGTTCCTCGCCTCATTAATCCCTTCCGGGGTATGGAACGCGGTGTTCCTCCATGGGCACGGAGCCTGGACCCTTCTCGACCGCGGACGCAGCGATCGTCACGGGGGAGCCCGTTCCAGCGGAGAAGAAGACCGGATCAGGCAGCGCTGCCGCGTCAGCTCCCCAGCATCGCAAGCCGGCGCGCTCCTCACCGCCGCCGACCTCGGGCATAGCGGCGAGGGAGCCGAGTGGAGACCGTCGTGCTTGACGAGGCGACCGGCGACGCCGTCGAGGCGACCGGCGACGCCGTCACGGCGCCGGAATGCCCGCCAGACGCCCGCCCGAGCGAGGTCACCTGGCGAGAGACGGCCCCGACCGGTTCACACGATCGACCTCCGGTCGCAGTCCGCAAGGGCACAAAGCCCAGCGAGCAGCGCTTGGTAGCAAACAGGACCGAGAGCTTCCAGGAGGTGCCGCTCGGCGTCCAGGGCTCTGCGGGCCACCGTCTGAGCTTGCTGCCTGCCGTTGCCAGTGGGGTACAGCGGCCGCCGCCGGGCATCGTCGGGGTCCTGCCGGGACTCGCACAGGCCTGAAGCGATCAGGGTCCTCGCGATGCGTTGGATGTTCATCGGGTCAGTCCCCAGGTCGCGGGCAAGGCGTCGCACTCCGCTGCCGGGCTGTGCGGCGACGAGACCTAGCAGTGCGGCTTGTGGCGCCGTGAGCTCGAGGTCGGCTAGGTCGGCCTCCCACACACGCCGTCGTGCCCGGTGGGCGATGCCCAGGAGGAACCCGAGACCTTGTGGAGCCACATCATCGCCTCCGATCCCAGGACTCGCCTCGGAATCAGTCGTCATCAATCTTGTGGGAGGTCGCGCTTGGTTGCCCGGGCGAGCACGGCGACGTCGGGGCTGTGCGTGCCCGGTGCGATGACGTGGTCGATACCACGGTCTCGTAGCTCAAGAGTTTCGACCGAGACCGTCGGAGGCAGCGGTTGGGACAGCCGTTCGATGCTGAGCAGGCGTTCGGGATCGGGGGGACCGTGGCGGCCTAGGTTGGCGAGGTCGTGGCCGACGACGAAGAGCTGACCGCCGACGACCAAGGCGTTTGCGGCAGTCGCGAGCACCCTCGTCAGGGCCTCGATACCGGGGTGGAGGTTGGCTACGACGACGAGATCGTAGGACCTGCCTGCTGGTTCCCAGCCCACGACATCGCCGAGGATGGTCTGGATACGAACGCCTGCCTCTTGGGCCCGTGCATCAGCCTGGGCGAGAGCGACGCGCGAAGCGTCGAGGAGCGTCATGTCCCATCCCTGGGCGGCGAGCCACAGGCTGTTGCGCCCCGGGCCGCTCCCGATGTCCAGGCCCCGACCTGGTGGCAGCGAGGCGGCCAGCTCGATGAGGAGCGGGTCGGGCTCGGTCGGCCAGGCATGCTCGGAGAAGCGCCTGTCCCACATGTCTCCGGCGGGGATCACTGCCTCTCCGTGGGGGCCGTGCCTGCAGGTGTAGGTGTGTCTATGAGCCCGGCGATGATCTCGATTGCCAACGCGTGCGCGGGCATCCCCGAGGTGACGAGCGAGGTCTCGGCGACGCCGACAAGCTCGGCAGGCTTCGCGCCGGCACGAAGCGCACCCGGCGCGTGTAGACGGGCAGGCCCTTCGCGGCCCAAGGCGACGAGCTGGGCGAAGTGCACCAGCTACTGGACTCGCGCCTCGAGGGGGTTGCCGGCGAGCAGCACCCGGCGGAGCTGTTCGATCGTCTCGACAGCCTCGATCCGCCCGGTGGCCTCGGCGACGGCGATGCGCTCCTCGATGCCAGAGGGCACCGTGGCGAAGACCTCCCGGTAGCGGTCCCGGATCTCCTCGGCTCGCTGGGGGTTCGAGCCGGTGCTCACGACTGAACCCGGGCCATCGATGCCCGCACCGCGTCGAGGGCGCCAGCGGGGAAGTCAACCGCCCCACCGATCGCCTCGGCCGCCAGCTCGGCTTCGGCGGTCTCCTCGATGGCGACGACCAAGCGGGCAGCGGCGAGGGGGTCCGCTGCGAACGCCAACAGCCCGTGGTTGGCGAGCAGCACTGCCGACGTTGTCGGGTGCGCTGCGAGCGCCTCGGCGATGCCTCGGACCGACACGTCCGAGCCCCGAGGTCCCCACGCCACAACGGGTACAGGCTCGGCCTGGCCGAAGCGCAACAGGGGCTCGGCGCGGCACGGCAACGGCCGGTTGGCCAGGGCGAAGGCTGTCGCAGACGGCGAGTGGGTGTGGATGATCCCGCCCACGTCAACTCGGGCCTTGTAGATCACGGCGTGCATGGCTACGATCTCAGCGTTCTCGGGACCGAGCACACCCTCTAGCACCTCGCCTTCGAGGTTCACCATCGCCAGCTGATCGGGGCGTAGCTGGCGGACCATACCGGTGGTGGTGAGTGCGAACCGCTCGGCGTCGAGCCGCGCGCTCAAGTTGGCATGGCCGGCGTGGGACATGACTCCCGAGTCGAATAGGTGCCGGGTGGCGGCGACCACGCTCTCGCCGGGATCGATCGTTGGGGACTGAGTCGTCATGGAGAACCTCCAAATGTAGGTATCGTTGCCACCTCGAACGTAGATACAGCTACGAGTATTCCCCTGTGGTAGCACCCCGGTGGTGCTCTTCAACCAGGCGAGCCGAGGCGAGACGAGGCCTCCGCCCTACCAAGCCATGAGACTGATCCACTGGTCGAGCAGCGCTCTGGTGCCGGTCACCATCGCCGGCGCCAGCGCCCGGCGCCCCCAGCAGGCCAGGAACAGGTCCGCGGCCGGCGCCTCAACTCGTGACCAGCGGAGCTCGGACCTCCCCGCCTCCGGTGGCCGGCGACGCACGTCGACGCGGTCCGCGCGCGGCTCGACCCACCACTGGCCTGGGCCGTCGGCTCGTACAAGCCATAACGCACCCTCTGGAGGCCAGCGGGCCTGGTGGGTAGCGAACGGCAGGAACAAGCCCAGGACCTCGTCGAGCCCGTCGGCAGCGAGATCGCCATCGAGGGTCGTGGGCCAGCCGAACGCCTCTTCGGTGTCGACGCGGTGGACGACCGTTTCGTGCGCCATCCGTCGCCGCCAGAAGCCAGCGGTGACCGGCGTCTGACGCCAGCTGCCGGCGGGAGCGTCCTCATCGGTCACATCGAAGGCGCCCAGAAGCCTCCCCGACGCATCGCGGAGCCATCCCACCCTGGCAGGACCATTGGGTGGAGCCGGCACGCGAACCGGCTCGGGTGATCGGCGCCGGACCTGCTCGCCAACGCGCGCATGCAACAGGCCCACGTGCTTGGCCAGCTGGTCGACGTCCCAGCCAGGGCAAGCCGGAACCTCGCGGTCAGGGTCGGCCTCCAGCGCTTGCGCGATCGTCTCGGACCCGACGGCGATCGCTTGGAGATAATCAGCGGCAGTCGTCGGCATGCTGACGAACAGCTTCTCACGCTTGCCCACCAACCCAACCGCGGGCGGTCCCCTCCAGTCAGCCCTCGTCGGGCACGAACCGGTGCAGGGCCGGCAGCGACGGAGCCACGTAGTAGGCACCGGTGAGCGGCCTGGTGTGTCGGGTGAGGGCATCGCGGATGCCGTCGCCCACCCCAGCCATGCGCTGGAGCATCAGCTCGAATGTCCGTTGCGTGGCGCAGAAGCCGACAAAGAGCGTCCCGTGCTCGCTCGGTCCGCCATAGGCGGTGTTTCGCCGCTAGATTGCCAGCTCCTCACCGTCTTGTTCGATGACGGTACGCGAGACGTGGGAGTCCGCCGGCATGACGCGGTCGTCGAGCTCGACGCTATCCGCCCTCGTCCGTCCGATGACCCGCTCCTGCTCGTCCAAGCTGAGGTCGCGGAAGCTCGGGTGGTGGGCCCATTGCCGGATGAGCACAACGCTCGAGCCGGCACCGGGCCCATCTGCGACCACGGCCACGTCGGGTGCCTCGAGGATCGAGCGATTCTCGGTACCGTCGATGAACCCGGTCAGGTCCCGATCGGTTTGGTAGGCCCAACCGGTGATCTCGCTGGCCACCGTGGCCAAGCCCCGGAGCTGGCCGAGCACCGAAAGGGTGCTGTCGAACACGGCGCTTCGGGCGCCGCCGGCGATCCACATCCAGGTGTCGTGCTGGGTGGCGGGCATCACGAGCTCGGGGCCGCTGATCTCATCGAACGACCGGGTGCCCGGCAGGGCGTTCTCCGGCGCCACCGATCGCCAAAGCTCAGGGCGGAAGGCGACGACCACCCCCACTCCGGCTACCGGGGCCCCAGGACCGGCCAGGCCGGCGAGGGCAGTCACCAGGTCGGAGCGAGACCGGCCCTCGTCCAGGTCCAACTCGACATAGCAGTGCTCGACAGTGCCGAGCGCGAAGATCCCAGGCTGGTGCGCAGACATACTCGATATTCTGCCCCAACGCTCCGCCGCCGCCGGCCATCCTTGCGAGCGTTGGGTGAGCTGGTGGATCCCACTGCGTCCTGATCGACGGCGCGCTATGGCGCGCTACGGTGCCAGACATGGGTTATCAGGCTCCAATCACGCGTTACGACTCCATGACCTACCGACGCTGCGGCCACAGCGGCCTCCTGCTCCCCGCCGTGTCGCTGGGCCTATGGCACAACTTCGGCGACGACCGGCCGATCGAGACCCAGCGGGAGCTCCTGAGGGGCGCTTTCGACATGGGGATCACCCACTTTGACCTGGCCAACAACTACGGGCCTCCGCCCGGCTCCGCCGAGACCAACTTCGGGCGCATCCTCAGGGAGGACTTCCGTCCCTACCGAGACGAGCTTGTCATCTCGACCAAGGCCGGCTACGAGATGTGGCCGGGTCCCTACGGAGATCGGGGATCGCGCAAGTACCTGCTGGCCAGCCTGGACCAGAGCCTGGCTCGGATGGGCCTCGACTACGTGGACATCTTCTACTCACACCGCGTCGATCCCGAGACACCCCTCGAAGAGACCATGGGGGCGCTGGACAGCGCGGTCCGCCAGGGCAAGGCTCTCTACGCGGGGATCTCCTCCTACTCTGCCCAACGGACAGCCGATGCCGTGGCCATCATGCGCAAGTTGGGCACGGCGGTTCTCATCCACCAGGCTTCGTACTCGATGCTCAACCGCTGGATCGAAGGCGGGCTGCTCGATGTGCTGGCCCAGGAGGCAATCGGCTGCATTGCCTTCTCGCCCCTCGGTCAGGGGATGCTGACAGACCGGTACCTCGACGGCATCCCAGCCGGCTCCCGGGCTGACCAACACGACTCCTTGTCACAGGACCTGCTCAGCGAGAAGAATCTGAGCCTTGTCCGGCACCTCGACGAGATAGCTCGCTGGCGCGGGCAGTCACTGGCCCAGATGGCGCTGGCCTGGGTGCTGCGCTTCGACCAGATCACCTCGGTCCTTGTCGGGGCGAGCAGCCTGGCCCAGCTCGAGCAGAACCTAGCCGCGCTCGGCCACAGCCGGTTCACCCAGGAGGAGCTGGCCGAGATCGACCGCTACGCGGTCGAGGGGGGGATCAACATCTGGGCTCAGTCCTCCAACTCCTGAATCCGTTCGCCTGGCTCCCAGGCTCGCTCACGCCAGCTCGGCGGCTCCCTCCTCCAGCTGGTGACGGTAGGCCTGCACCATGAACTCGGTCAGCTCGGCGACCGATGTGTTCGCGATGGGCCGGTCGAAGGTCACCCGCCCCTTCTGGATGACGTTGATCCGGTCGCACAGCTCGAAGACGTGGGTGTAGTTGTGGTCGATGATGATCATCGACACCCCTTGCTGGGCTGACCGCTCGCGGATGAGCTCGATGATGAGGTACGACTCCTTGGCGCCCATGGCCGACAGCGGCTCGTCGAGCAGGAGGATCTTGATGTCGGCCTGGCGGGTGGCGCGGGCGACGGCGATCGCCTGGCGCTGGCCCCCCGAGAGCTTCTCGACCGGGACGTCGATCGAAGGCACGTTGACGTTGATCTCGTCGAGGTACCTGCGGGCGTCTTCCCTCATCTTCTTGTTGGAGAGCACCCTCAGGCGTCCACCCGTGGTCGCTTCGCGGTTGAGGAACAAGTTGTGGTAGACGCTGAGCTCGTTGACCAGGGCCAGGTCCTGGAAGATCGTCTCGATCCCGTGGCTGCGGGCGTCGCGCACCGACTTGAACCGGATCGGGGCCCCCTCGATGTAGAGCTGCCCGCCGTCGGGGGACTGGTAGCCAGTGAGGATCTTGACCAGCGTGGTCTTGCCGGCGCCGTTGTCGCCGACCAGTCCGAGCACCTCGCCCCGGCGCAGGTGGAGATCGATTCCGTGCAGCACGCTCACAGCCCCGAAGCGCTTGGTGATCCCCTCCGCCCGCAGCACCTCGGTGCCGTCGTTGCTGGTGGTCTGGGTCACGTGGTCGCCTCCTTGGGCGGGCCGGGTACGCCGGCCGGGGTCACGGGTGGTCCAGCCGGCGCCGCCCGGGCAGCCGGTCCTCGATGGGCCGCCCCGGCAACCCGTAGCCTCTCCAGCTGCACGTTCAGGACCATCGCGGCCAGGATGGCCAGGCCGAGGATCAGGTCGTAGGTGAACGCGCTGATCCCGAGGATGTTGAAGCCGTCCTCCAAGATGCCCAGGACTATCGACCCGATGGCGGCCCCGATCATCGTGCCACGCCCCCCGGTGAGAGCGGTACCCCCGATGACCGCCGCGGCCACCCCGTAGAACATCAAGGTGAGCCCGTCCGTGGAGGGATCGAGGCTGCCGATGTGGTAGCTGTCGAGCAGGCCCATGAGCCCGCCTATGAATGAGCAGGTCACGAAGGCCCAGACCTTGACGCTGGTGACCTTGATGCCCGCCTCGCTGGCTGCCAGCTCGTTGCCCCCGGTCGCCACCGTGTGCAGCCCGAAGGTGGTATGGCGCAGCACGAAGTGCAGCACCGCGAGCGCGCCGAGCGCCCAGAGGATCTCAGAGTAGGTGAACCCGCCCAGGATCGACGCGGTCGTGCCGATCCCGGCAGTGCTTTTCTGCGCCCCGTGCGAGGTGATCAACACGATGCCCTCGATCGCGAAGGCCGTGCCGAGGGTGGTGATGAACGAGGGGACCCGCAGCTTTACGGTGATCAGGCCGTTGATCACCCCGATGAGGCAGGAGACGATGAGGGCCACGAAGATCCCTGCCACCACCCCGATGCCCGCGTTGGACATGTAGACCACGATGAACGGGGCCAGAACGTAAACCTCGCCCACCGACAGGTCGATCTCGCCGAGGATGAGGACCAGCACCTCGGCCAGCGCCAGCAAGGCGATAGGCGCTATGTACTGCGAGAGGGTGGCGCCGTTTGCCTGCGTGGCGAAGTACGGCGACGCCACCGAGAAGTACACCGCCAGGGCCACGCCGATGACTGCGATCACCAGCTCCTGGCTCTGGATCAGGCGCCGCAAGAACGCGCTCACCGCGTCACACCGTGATCGACGAGGGCGCCGGGAGCACCTTGATGGCCGAGCTCGATCCTTCGTAGCGGTCCTTGGCGGACAGGTAGGGTGACACGTTGGCGCTGGTCACGAACGTCAGGCCGGTGTCGGTGGGAACCGGCCTCATCAGGCCTCCGGACACCTGGTACATGAACAGCTGCATGATCGGGATGAAGCCCTGCAGGTACGCCTGCTGGTCGATGGTGAAGGACAGGTTGCCAGCCTGCACCTGCTGCAGCGTGGGCACGCCCACGTCCCAGCCGGAGCTGCCGATGCCCTTGGACTTGAGGCCGTACTTCTTGACCGCGGTCGCCACGGCGATGCCCGTGCCGCCGTCCACGGCGTAGAGGAACTTGACGGTCGGGTGGCCCTGGTACCAGGCCGCGACCGCGTTGATCTCGCCGCCCTCGGCTGCTCCGGTCGACACCTCGACGACGTTGACCCCTGCAGGACCGAGGATGCTCTTGGCGCCGTCGATGCGGGGTTGGAGGTTGAGCGAGCCCGGTGTGGCGATCATGGCCGCCACCAGCTCACCACTCTTGACCGTGGTCAGGATCCTCTTGGCCGCCTCGACACCGGCCTGGAAGTTGTCCTGGCCGATGTAGGCCATCTGCTTGTTCCCGGTGCCGCTGGACGCCTCGGCATTGTAGGCCACGACCGGGATGCCGGCCGCCAGCGCCCGGTTGATAGGGCCCACGAAGGCCTTGTTGTCGATGATGGGAATGCCGATCCCGTCGACCTTGCTGTCGATGGCCGCGTTCATAGCGTTGACCATCTCGCTCACATTGCTCGTCTGCGACCCGGTCCACTGGTAGGAGCACCCGGTGAGGGCACAGGCATCCGCGGCGCCGTACTGGGTCGGCACGAAGAAGAAGTTGGTGGTGACGTGGTTCACCAGTGTGAAGGTGTACTTAGGGTTGGGCCACGGGTCGTGGCCCGGACCGCCCGAAGCACTGGCAGTCCCGGGTCCCCCGCCGCAGGCCTCTAGGGCCAGGCTTACTGCAGGTACGCCGATCCCGAAGATGGCGGCATTGCGCAGGAACCTCCGACGGGAGATCTCGCCTTCTACTGGATCTGTATCGATGCTTTCCGAGTCCGACATGTCGCTTCCCCCTATTGGTGTTAGTGACTCATGTGCTCTTGTTCCGAAGAGTCCGCCGACCTGGGTCTCCGGTTGAGCGCTCGCGCGGCGGCTTGGATCCTGGTGGGTCCTCCCCGGCCTCACCGCAAGCGACCGGGGGTCGCACGAAGCCGTCGAACGGCTGCGGACGCTTCATTGACGAAGCATTACCGACTGGTAAACGCTTGTCAATAGCGCCCCGGCGCGCCAAGCCCTCGGTAGCGGGCCGAGACCAGACCAGCCGACCTCGAGGCCAGGCCCTAACATCGCATCTGCCAGCACGAGGCGACTTAGGGGGTGTCATGAGCACAGGGAGGCCCAGGGTCCACACGACCAGCATCCGGCTGTCCGATGGCCGCGAGCTGACGTATTTCGATCGGGCCCCCGGCACCGACCGGTCCCGGGAGGATCCCCGCCAGTTGGACCCCACCCACACCATGTCGGAGCTCCGCCGGGATCCGCTCACCGACGAATGGGTCACCATCGCTTCGCATCGCCAGAGCCGCACCTACCTTCCCTCCCACGACGAGTGCCCGTTGTGCCCGTCGACCCCCACCCGAGCCACCGAGATCCCCGCCTTCGATTACGAGGTCGTGGTGTTCGAGAACCGGTTCCCGTCCTTCGCCCGTGATGCCACCGCCCTCGGGGAAGTCGCCTCCGGTGACCCTGATCTACCGGCCGCATTCGTAGCCCGCCCGGGCCTGGGACGCTGCGAGGTGGTGTGCTTCACCTCCGAGCACGACTCCTCCTTCGCCCAGCTGGCGCCGGCGCAGGTCGTGACCGTCCTGGAGGCGTGGACGCAGCGCACCGAGGCGCTGGCGGCCCTCCCCGGTGTCGCCTACGTCTTCGTCTTCGAGAACCGGGGAATCGAGATCGGGGTGACCCTCGCTCATCCTCACGGACAGATCTACGCTTATTCCTTCGTCCCTCCTCGCGCCGGGCGGATGCTCGAGGTTGCCAAGCGCCACCGTCGGGCCACCGGCAGCTGCCTGGGTTGCGACGTGGTCGCCGATGAGGCGGCTGATGGTCACCGGCTCGTGGGGCGCACGGCTCACTGGGTGGCTTACGTTCCCTTCGCCGCGCGGTGGCCGTTCGAGGTCCATCTCTCGCCGACCCGCCATACAAGCACCCTCGTTGATCTCGACGGGGAGGAGCGGGAGGAGCTCTGCGGGCTGTATCTCGATGTGCTGCGCCGCCTCGACGCCTTGTTCGGGGTCCGCATGCCTTACATAGCGGGCTTCCATCAGGCCCCGGTGGGTGCCGCGGCTGAGGACTTCCACCTGGCGATGGAGGTGTTCTCCGTGCGCCGGGCAGCCGACAAGTTGAAGTTTCTGGCCGGTAGCGAGTCGGGACAGGGGGCGTTCATCAACGACATCGCCCCCGAGCAAGCCGCCGAGATGCTGCGCGCCTCCGCACCCGGCCTCTCAACGTTGCTCTGACGTGAGTCCTTTGGCAAACGTCCAGGCGTCTCCGACCATCTGAGTCAGGTCGAGCTCCGGACCCCAGCCCAGCTCGGCGCCGATCCGCTGGTTGGAGGCCACCAGGCGGGCCGGGTCCCCCGCCCTACGGTCCGACTCGACAGCCGGGATTGGCTGGCCGGTGACAGCGCGGCAGGTATCGAGCACCTCGCGGACGCTGAAGCCGTCGCCGCAGCCGAGGTTGTAGATGCGGTGGCGCCCCGGCGTGCAGGCCGGCAGGGACAGGACATGGGCACGGCTGAGGTCCCTCACGTGGACATAGTCGCGGATCGCCGTACCGTCGGGGGTGGGGTAGTCGGTGCCGAAGACCTCGACCTCGGTGCGCTTCCCCAGGGCGACCTCGAGCACGATAGGGATGAGATGGGTCTCGGGAGCGTGCCTCTCGCCGAAGTGACGGTAGGCGCCGGCGACGTTGAAATAGCGCAAGCTGACTGCCCCCAAGCCATGTGCATTGCAATAGAAGCCGATCATGTTGTCGATCGCGAGCTTGGTGGCACCGTAGGCGTTCGTCGGCCGGGCCGGGGCGTCCTCGGTGATCGGCACTCGCTCGGGCTCGCCGTAGGTGGCCGCGCTCGACGAGAACACCAGGGTCGGCACGTCAGCCCTCCGCATCTCCTCCAGGAGACGGAAGGTGCCCACCACGTTGTTCTCGTAGTACCGCTCGGGTCTCACGGCTGACTCACCGACCAGGGAGTAGCCGGCAAAATGCATGACGACCTCGATGCCCTCCGCCAACAGCGGCCCCGTCACCGTGGCGTCGGCAATGTCACTGACCACCAACGTCGCACCTGCTGCCACGGCATCGTGGTGGCCAGTGACCAGGTTGTCCAGCACGACGACATGGTGCCCTGCTTCGACCAGGTGGGCGGCGACCACGCTGCCGACGTAGCCCGCCCCCCCCGTGACCAGTATCCGCATCCTCGGCAACCTCAGGCCATGCGCCGGGCACCCGGGGCAGGGCGCGCCTGGAAGATCTCGGGATCCGGAAAGCCGCGATCCAGGGATGCACAGCGCACGGCCGCGCGCACCTGCTCGAGACGCTCGTCGGGCACCAGCGCTATCGCAGAGCCACCAAATCCTCCTCCGATCATACGAGCGCCGGAGGCCCCGTTCAGGACAGCGGCCTCGACGGCGGTGTCGAGCTCGTCGCAGGATACCTCGAAGTAGTCCCGGAGCGAGGCATGTGATGCCGACAGCACCGAGCCCAGCGGGGTGATGGCGCCGTCCTCGAGCATCCGGACTGCTTCGAGCACGCGCCCGTTGTCACCGACCACATGACGGGATCGCCGCCACAACGTCTCGCCGAGGAGAGCGCGCGACCCATCCACATCGGCGAGCGTAGCATCACGCAGGGCCGGCACACCGAGAAGACGAGCTGCCCCCTCGCACTCCCGCTGGCGCTCACCATAGGCCCCATCCGCCAGCTCATGGCGGACCTTGGTGTCTATCACCAGGACAGAGATTCCTTGGGACCCAGGGTCGAAAGGGATCTGTCGCACCGCGAGGCTGCGGCAGTCGAGGAAGAGGGCGTGGCCGTCCTGGGCGAGCAGCGATGCCATCTGGTCCATCACCCCGGTCGGTGCGCAGGCGATCTCGTTCTCGGCGCGCCGGCATGCCAGAGCCAGCTCCTGGCGCTCGATGTCGGCTCCCGCCAGGTAGGCCAGGCCCAGCGCGACACATCCCTCCAGGGCGGCGCTGGACGAGACACCGGCGCCGCCTGGGACCGTCGAGCTCACGAGCAGGTCGAAGCCTGGTATGTCGAGACCCAGGCCGGCCAGCGCCCACGCCACCCCCAGGGGGTAGGACGACCAGCCCGGCGGTCGGTTGTCCGGCGAGACGGTGCGCAGCTGCGTCTGGGGGGCAGCACCGTAGTTGTCGGAGTGACAGTTGACGCTCTGGTCCCTGCGCCGGGCCAGCGCAGCGAGCGCGGTCCGGTCGAGGGCGAACGGCAATACAAAGCCTTCGTTGTAGTCCGTGTGCTCCCCAACCAGGTTCACCCGACCCGGTGCTGCCCACACCCCCTCTGGTGCCCGTCCGAACCTCTCGCAGAATCGGGTCCACGTTTGGTCGACGCGAGAGGCCAGGTCTTCATCGGCACTGTCGGGCAACGACCCCAACATAGCAACTCCTGGCTCCCCAACCCCATTATCCAGAACTGTCACAACCCCGTGGCAGACTGTAGGCATGGAACCTGACGGCATGGGGGTGGTAGCCGAGCGTCTTGCGGCGCTGCTCGACGGTGGGGGGAACCGCCTCGGGGGTGACGGGCACGGGGGGCTGGTGGCAGAGCCGCACGTGACCCTGTCCGAGCTTCCCGGAGGCCAGCCGCCAGCCGATCTGTGGGCGATTGATGGCGGGCAGGCCACGCTGGCCGACGCCAGGTGCGTAGCTGTCGTGGTAGTGCGGGTGGCTCGCGCTCGATGGCGCGGTGGTTCCTGCGTGGCGGAGGAGGTCGGGCCCCTCCGCGCTCACCTGCTCGGGGGGGACGAGCGCCGGGCCACCTTGGCCCACCTGGCAGCAGCGGGCCTGGATCTGCCGGCAGACACGGTCATCGACGCCAACCTGCTGCGGGACGCCGCCGAGTGGGAGTCGCTGGCCGTCACGGTGGAGGAGGCCGAGCGGGGAGCGCTGGTGATCGTGGACGGGGACCTCCGGCCCGACTGGCGCATTCCAGGGGGCTGGGCAGCCCAGATCTTGGCTCGGGCGGCGGAGCGCGAGGTGATGGTGGCGGCAGTCACCAAGCACTCCGGGCTGGCGCGGGGTGGGGCGCCTCTGGTGGCCGTGCTGGAGGCCGAGGCCGAGGGCGATCCCGCGCTAGGCCCCCGGGCCAGGTGGTGGGCGGCCGTGGCTCGCACCGCAGAGGCCGTCCAGCCGGCGCTGAGGGTGTCGGTGGCCCGGTTGGACCCGTCGGCGCGGTTTGCCTTTCGGGTGGACGTGCCCCTCGCCTGCGAGCCGGCCGAGGTCCTGGCCATGCTGGCGGGCGTCTCCGACGACGCAGCCTTCCCGGGCTACCCTTACCCGCTGTCGGTGGTCGACGGGCTCGCAGCGTGTCCCCCCTGGGTCAAGCACGACGCGAGAGCCGCTCTGGACGAGCATCTCGATCTAGTGGGAGTTGGTCTTTTGCGCAGGGAGCGATATTTCGCAGACAGGCATCGGCTCATGGAGCGGGCATGAGTTTCCGGGCCGCCCCACGGGGACGCCTTTACGGCAAGAACGTGCTGGAGGCGGTGTTTCGGGCCGCGCCCGACGAGGACCTGTTCCTGGGCGAGCTGCTGGTCGGGGTGGACGAGGTGACCGGCCGGCGTTACCTGTTCCGGGTGGTGGATGTCACCTACGGCTCCGAGCACAGAGAGCCCGGCTGGGCCGAGCGGGTGGCCGGGACGATGCTGGCCGACGACGCTGCGGGCGAGAGTGGCGCCCATCCGCTGCATGATGCCGGGCGGCGCACCTACCGGGTGGCCGAGTGCCGCTGCCTGGGCTACGTGTCGCCTGACGGCTCCTCGTTTCGCAAGCCCAAGAGCCTGCCCACGCAGTTCTCCCGGGTCTGCTCGCCCGAGCCCGCCGACCTGGCCTTCCTCGCCAGTCGCATGGGGGACCTGCACGTGGGCAACCTGCGCAGCGGCGAGGCCGAGGTGGATGTGGGGGTTGGAATACCTGGTGCCAGCCTGGCCACCCATGTGGGCATCTTCGCCACCACTGGTATGGGCAAGTCCAACCTCATGCAGGTGCTGGCCGGGGGGGTCATGTGCCGTCAGGGGCGTTACTCGCTGCTGGTGATCGACCCGCACGGCGAGTACCGCAACGCGCTGGCGCGCCATCCCTGGGCCGCCGACCGGCTGCGGACCTACGCGGCCCGGCCCCTCCCGGGCACATCGGGGTTGCGCGTCAGCCTGGGGGAGCTTTCGATCGATGACCTGCGGACCGCGCACGACTGGAGTCGCCCGCAGTCCGAGGCCCTGTTCGAGCTGGAACGGCACTACCGGGTGGGGGATCTTTCCTGGCTGGCGGAGCTGGCTCGGGTGGACGACCTGGCCGGTTTCCGCGACGTCGAGCTGAGCGGGCGGGTGGCGCTCAGCACCCTCCAGGTGATCCAGCGCCGGGCTCGCCGGATCGTGGGCCTGGCCTGCATCGCCACCGACCCCGGTGTCTCGGTGGGTGCGGCGGTGCTGCGGGACCTGCGCGACGGCCGGGTGGTGCTGGTGGACGTGAGCGGCCTGGGCTCGACCGAGGAGGTGCTGGTGGCGTCGTTCCTCACCCGGAGGGTGCTGGAGGAGTGGTCGAGCGCCTACCTGGACAAGCCCGAGGTCCATGATCGGCTTCCGGTGGTGGCCGTGGTGCTGGAGGAGGCGCAGCGGGTCCTGTCGGCGAGCAAGGACGGCGAGTCGAACGTGTTCCCCCGACTGGCGCGCGAGGGCCGCAAGTTCAAGGTGGGGCTGTGCGCTATCACCCAGCAGCCCAAGCTCCTGGACGCCGAGCTGTTGAGCCAGCTGAACACGTTCTTCATCCTCGGGTTGGCCGACGAGAAGGACCGCTCGATCCTGCGGGGGTCGTCCAAGCAGGACCTCTCCGCCCTGGGCCCGGAGATCCAGACGCTCATGCCGGGGGAGTGCCTGCTGGTGAACCTGGCCGCCCCGTTCGCCGTGCCGGCGAAGATCGACCTGTACGACGCCCATGTGCGTTCGGTGGCACCGCCACCTGCGCCCCGGCCTAGCGCGCCGCCCAATGTGGCTGCGCTGGTCGACTGATGCTTATTGCAGCCATAGGGGACGCGCACCTGGGCCGGTCCTCACGGATACCGGTCACCACGGCCGAGGGGGTCAACCAGCGCGAGCGGGACTTCGAGATCTCTTTCGAGGCTGCAGTCGACCTGGCGCTCGCCCAGGAGCCTGGCCTGGTCGTGTGGCTGGGGGATGTGTTCGACCATCCCAGGCCCACGTACCGGTCGTTTCGGATCGTGCAGAGGGCGCTGGCCCGCATCCGGGAGCACGGCGTGGACGCGGTGGTCATATCCGGCAACCACGACACCCCGCGCCTGGTGGGCACGGGCAGCCCTTACTCGGCGCTGGCCGATGGCTTTGGGGAGCTTCATTTTGCCCACCGGCTGGCTTACGAGCGCTTCGAGCTGCCGGGACTGGTGGTCCACGCGGTTCCCCAGATGATGACCGTGGAGGCCACGCTGGAAGCGTTGGATCAAGCCGACCGCGAGCGCAGCGTGGATCGGGTGAACCTGTTGCTCACGCATCCGCGCCTATTGCAGGTGCAGCCCAAGCACTCCGACATCAACGAGATCGAGGTGGACGTGGGGGCGCTGCGCTCGGACCTGGTGCTGCTCGGGCACTACCACGTGCATCGGAAGGTCCAGCCGGGGATGTGGTATGCGGGGTCCACCGACTCTTTTTCCTACGGGGACGAGCCCGAGGAGGCCAAGGGCATCCTGACCCTGGACACCGACACCGGGGCCTGCCGGCACATCGGCCTCACCGGCCAGCGCCCCTTGCTGACCCTCGAGCCGGTCAGCGCGCTGGGGATGGGCCCAGCTGAGCTTTCGGCCGCGGTGCTGGCCCGGGTCAGTGGTGTCCCGGCTGGGGCCGTGGCTCGGTGCTACCTGGAGGGGGTGGACCCGGAAGCGTACCGGCTGCTGGACATCGACTCGGTGCGCGAGGCGCACCGGGCGGCCCTGCACGTGAGCCTGATTCCTGAGTTCGCGGGGGTTGGGGAGCAGGTGGAGCTGCCTGCGCTGGACTCGCTGGCCTCGCGCTGGGGGCGCTATGTGGCTGGCCAGGACCTGACCGGGTTCGACCGCGAGAGGGTGGACCGGCTGGGGCGCGACTACCTCGACCGGGCTGTGGAGCGCTCGGGGTGATCCGCGCGCTCGGGGCTCTCCTGCGCCGGTGAGGATCACCCGGCTCTACCTGCGCAACTACCGGGTCTACGAGGATCCCCTGGAACTGGAGATCCCCCCTGGCCTGGTCGGCATCTACGGGGTGAACGGAGCGGGCAAGTCGGTCTTGTTGGAGGCGATCCTGTTCACTCTGTGGGGCGCGGCCCGCACCAGCAGAGACGAGGTCCGCACTGCGGGAATCGTCGCCGACTGCGTGACCGAGGTCTCCTTCGAGCATGAGGGCCACCTGTACCTGGTCCGCAGGACCCTGTCCGGGGCGAGCGCCACCAGCCGCGCGGAGGCACACGCCGATGGGTCACAGGTTGCCGAGGGCGTCACGGACACGGGTCGCTACGTGCACTCGGTGCTGGGGATGGACGCGTCTGCGTTCCGGGCTTCGGTGTTCGCCGAGCAAAAGCAGCTCGCTGCTTTCTCGGTCCGTCCCCCTGCCGAGCGCCGCGCCCTCGTGCTGAGCCTTCTCGGGATCACACCCCTGGACGTGGCCCTGCGCCAGGCCCGGGCCGATTCGAGGGACGCCCTCAGCCAGCTGGCTCAGGTGAGGGCGGTGTTGACCGATCCTTCGCAGATCGAAGCGGAGCTCGAGTTGGAACGAGCGGCGGCGGCCGCCGCCTCGGCTGAGGCCGCTGAGGCCTCGGCGGCCGCTGAGGCTTCGGCGACGGTTGCAGCCTCGGCCGAGGCCGAGCACCGTCGGCTGGACCAGCTGGGTCGCATGTTCGAAGCTCTGGTGGCTGAGGGCAAGGCGCGCCGGGCGGAGCGCGATGACCTGGCCCGCCGGGCGCAGAGGTTGGAGGGCGAGGCCGCCTTGCTTGCCGAGGCCGGGGGGCAGCTGGCTGGCTTGGAGGAGAGGGCTTCGGGGCTGGCGAGTGGTCAGGCGAACCTGGGCTTGGTGGACGCTGTTGTGAGAGCGCTCTGTGGTTATCGCCGGTCTGGGGTCCAGGTCCCTGCCGAACCGGTTCGGGCGGACCCGGATGCCGTGGCTCTGGCTGTGGAGCTGGCCGGGCGCGCCCGGGCGCGCTTGGCCGAGCTGGAGGGCCGGCACTCGTCGGCTTCGGAGGATCTGGAGCGGGCGGCCTTGGCCTTTAGCCGGGCCGGGGAGCTGTCCGGGGAGGCGGAGTGCCCGCTGTGTGGCCAGGCGCTTGGTGTCGCGGCCGAGGCAGTCCAGACTCACCGGCGGGAGGAGCTGGCTGCTGCGGAGGCTCGGGTGTCGGCTCTGCGGGCCGCGGCTGCCGAGGCGGCTGCCGAGGCGGCCCGGACAGACGGGGCTGCCCGAGCGGCTCAGGCAGAGCTTTCGGCTGCGGAGGGGGCGTGGTCGGAGTGGGTGCGGGCGAAGGAGCGTCAGGCAGAGGCCCTGGCGGCTCTGGAGGAAGCGATCGACGCCGCGTTGGCCGCTGGCGTAAGGGGCGCGCCCGAGTCCGCCAGTCCAGGGGTGGCGGCCGGCCAAAGGGGTCCCGCCGCTGGCCAAAGGGGTCCCGCCGCGCCCGAGTCCGCCAGTCCAGCGGTGGCGGCCGGTCTAAGGGGTCCCGCCGCTCCCGATCGAGCCGGTGCTTTGCTCGAGCTGGCTGAGGTGGTCGTCGGGCGGCGAGACCAGCTGGCGACGGATGTTGAGCTCGCACGCGGGGCTGCCGAGGAGGCGGCGAACCTGCGGGGGCGGCTCCAGCGTGGCCCTGCAGTGGCCGTCGAGCTGGAGGAGATTGGAAATCGTATCGTGGCGTTGGAGGCCGAGATGGCCGAGCTTCGGGAGAAGCTCAAGGCGCTGGATTACCGTCCCGAAGACCTGAGTGCCGCGACTCAGACCGCAGGCGAGGCGCGTTCGGCAGCGCAGGCGGCAGCGCAGGCGTCCCATGCCGCTCAGCTGGCACTGGCCATGGCCCAGGCAGGTGCCGCAAGTGTCTTGCGGCGCTTGGAGGACTCCCGGGAACAGCATCGCCGCCTTACCGAGATGGGCGAGCAGGCTCGGCACCTCGGCCGCGCAGCGGAGCTGCTCGGGACATTTCGTAACGTGGTGGTGGGAAGTGTGGGACCCCGACTCTCTGCGCAGGCGAACGAGCTTTTCGCCGAGCTGACCGATAACGAATACGATGGGCTGGAGGTGGATCCCGAGACCTACGAGATCCAGATCCGGGACCAGGGCACGGTCTACGGGATGGATCGCTTCTCCGGATCGGAGACCGACTTGGCCAACCTGGCGCTGCGGGTGGCCATCAGCGAGCAGGTGATGTTGCTCTCGGGGGGGTCGGTGGGCCTGTTGGTGCTGGACGAGGTGTTTGGGCCCCTCGATGCTGACCGTAAGGAACGCATGCTCTTGGCGCTCGAGCGCCTTAAGGGCCGCTTCGGCCAGGTGATGGTGGTGACCCACGACAACGACTTGAAGGAGCAGTTGCCGAACGCCATCGAGGTTGTCAAGCTGCCGGGCAGGCGGGCCACGGCCCGCGTGCTTTGATCCCAGCTTGCCTCGAATCTTGACCACTATCCTGACCCGCGGCTTGCGGCTGAGCGGCGAAGAGCATCGCTGCCTGGGCTTGTGTGATGCTGCGGCGCCTGGGAGACCGGGCCTAGGCGTCTCGGCGGGCGGTGATCACGGCTGCAAGCACCAGGGCGGCGGCTGCCCAGGCGCAAAGGACCCCGAACCCGGCCCACGGGCCCAGGAAGTGTGCCCTGGTCTGCACCGCAAACACAGAGCCTCCTGCGCTGCTGGGCAGGGCCTTGTCCAGCACGTCTCGCCAGGACTGTGGCAGAGCGATTGTGACTAGCGGTATCACCAGGAGAAGCCCGACAAACACCGCAATGGCCCCTGCGGTGTGGCGGATGAGGGTGCCAAGGCCGAGCGCCAGCAGCCCGATCACCGCCAGATAGAGGGCCGCGCCCACCACGGCCCGCACTACTCCTGGCTCGCCAAGTGCGGCGGTGGGCACGTTGCCAGCGAGGATTGCCTGTCCCACAAAAAATGAGATGAACGCCGCCACCAGGCTCACCGCGAATGAGACCGCACCGAACACGGTTACCTTGGCTGCCAGCACCCCTGCCCGGAATGGGACCGCCGAGAACGTGGCGCGGATCATCCCGGTGCTGTATTCGGAGGTGATCACCAGCACTCCGAGCACGCCGAGGGCGAGCTGTGCAAAGCCCACACCGGCCAGGCTCAGGGACGTGGGATCGATGAGGTCGGGACCCCCACGGGGGTTCCCATACGCGGCGGCCGCGCATATGCCTGCGCTGATCCCGATGAACGCGATCATGGTGACCAGCAGGGTCCAGTATGTGGAGCGCACGGTGCGCAGCTTGGTCCACTCGGAGCGCATTATCCACACAAACTTGATGTGACCGCGGTCTGGGGCGACAGGCGCTGTTGCTGACGGGGTAACTGTGGCAGTCATGCGCTCAGGCTCCCGTGCTCGATTGCAGGGTCTGTGCGCCCTCGGGGCCGATCGCCGAGCCCTCGCCTGGGCCGATCGCCGAGCCCTCGCCTGGGCCGATCGCCGAGCCCTCGCCTGGGCCACCCCCTCGGAACTCGACGCTGTCCCTGGTCAGCTCCATGAAGGCCTCCTCCAGCGAAGCCGCCTGCGGCGACAGCTCGTGCAGCACGATCCCCTCCCGGGCGGCCAGCTCACCGAGCGCGGCGATCTCGATACCTGTCACGGCCAGCGAACCGTCGGCCTCCACCTCGGCGGAGGCATTGCCCCGCCCGAGCAGGTCCCTGAGTCGCTCGGCGTCCGGCGTGCGAACCCGCGTGTATCCCCCCGAGCTGCGCCTGACGAAGTCGGCCACCGTCGTATCCGCGATCAGCTGACCGCGGCCGATCACTATGAGCTGCTCAGCCGTGATGGCCATCTCGCTCATCACATGGCTGGACACGAACACCGTCCGCCCCTCAGCGGCAAGGGCCTGAAGCAGCTGGCGGATCCAGCGGATCCCCTCCGGGTCCAGGCCGTTGCCCGGCTCGTCGAACAACAGTGTCGGCGGGTCCCCGAGCAGGGCAGTGGCGATCCCGAGGCGCTGGCCCATGCCCATCGAGAAGCCACCGGCCCGCCGCTTGCACACCTCGCTCAGCCCGACCAGATCGAGGACCTCAGCCACCCTGGCCGGCCTGATGCCGTTGGTCTGGGCCAGGCACAGCAAATGGTTGTACGCACTGCGCCCGCCGTGGATCGCCCGGGCCTCCAGGAGGGCGCCCACCTCGAACATCGGCCGTCCCAGCTGGGAATAGGCCTTGCCATTGACCGTCGCGCTCCCGTTATCGGGCGCGTCGAGACCCATGATCATGCGCATGGTGGTGGACTTGCCGGCCCCGTTCGGCCCGAGAAATCCAGTCACGGTGCCGGGTCGTACCTCGAAGCTGAGGTCGTCGACCGCCAGGGTCTTCCCGTACCGCTTGGTGAGGTGCTGTGCCTCGATCATCACATTCCTTTCGTGGGCACCCGCCGCAGTGCGCACCCACCAGACCTTCTCGGCTCACCAAAGCTATCACACCGCGCTTGTGGGCCTGCCCAGCTCAAAAGTCCAGCGCCGACAGCTCCGGCACCGTGCGCTCCGCCCTGGCGCGGGCCTCCAACCAGCGGCCCCGGTTTACCCGCCGCGACGGCTCCACCACGACTCGGGGCACCCAGCGAGAGGCAATCTCTGCCTCGTCGGCCCAGGTCCCAAGGGCCATCCCCGCCAGGTAAGCAGCACCGAGGGTGGTCGCCTCGACCACAGGGGCCACCTCCACCGGCCGCCCGATCGCGTCCGCCAACAACTGCACGAAGGTGCCATTTGCGCTCATACCACCATCTACCCGCAGCGTCTCGATGCGCTTGCCAGAGTCGGCCTCGGCCGCCTCGACCAGATCTGCCCCCCGGTGGGCGACGCCCTCCAGGACCGCCCGAGCCACCTCGGCCCGCCCGGTCCCCTGGGTGATCCCGAGCAGGGTCCCCCGTGCCCCGAAGTCCCACACCGGAGCCCCCAGACCGAACAGGGCCGGCACGAACCAAACGTCTCCTGTATCATGACATGAGCCGGCGAGGGCATCAGACTCGCCAGCCGAGCCGATGATCCCGAGGTCGGACACCAGCCAGTCCACCGCGGCCCCCGCCGAAAGCATCACCGCCTCGACTCCCCAGCTCACCTGGCCTCCCCGTTGCCACGCCACCACCGGGAAGGTGCCCGCGGGACCCCTGGTCTCGAAGGTCGGCCGGACGGGTCCGACGCAACAGTCCAGCATCCCTCCAGTCCCAAATGTGGCCTTCGCCAGTCCGGGACGGGTGCAGCCCTGTCCCACCAATGACGCCTGCTGGTCGCCGGCGATCCCGGCGATCGGCGGCGCCCCGGGCAGGGCGGACGCGGGACCGAGCACCCCCGAGGAGTCCACGATGGTGGGCATCACCCCGGCCGGGATGCGCAGAGCCTCCAACAGGCGTCCCGACCAGCGGATCGGACCGCCGTCGGTCTCCACCAGCCCGGTGACCCCGGCGTTGGTCGAGTCGGTGACATGCAGCGAGCCGCCGGACAGCGTCCAGGCCAGCCAGGTGTCCACGGTGCCAAAGCACAGGTCCCGGCTGCGGCCAGGGTCCGCCATGTCCAGCAGCGCAGCCAGCTTGGTGGCCGAGGCATTCGGCGGCACCCTCACGCCCTGGGACGCCAGCGCCAGGCACATCCCGACCGTGCGCAGGTCTTGCCACCCGATCCCCGGCCCGACCGGCTCCCCGCTCACCCGATCCCACACGATCGTGGTCGCCCGCTGGTTGGCGATGCCGACCCCCTCGACCGGCCCCCCGGCTTCCAGGGCCGCCCGAGCCACCGAGAGGGCGACCGCCGCGAGCCGCCGGGCGTCCAGCTCGACGAACCCCTGCATCGGTGAGACCGGCCGAACCGCTTCGTGCACCACCGCCGCGACGGCCCCATCGGACCCCACGACGGCGGCCCGTATCCCGCTCGTGCCCGCGTCCACCACCAGGATGCCCCTCTTCTTAGGAATATTGCTCAGTGCTCCTCCAGACTCGTGCCCACTAGGGAGATTTGCTCCCCCCAAGGCGACCCCAACCCCAGCTTGCCCGGGTTCAGGATGCCGTTGGGGTCGAGAGCAGCCTTAAGTGATTCGAGAACGCCGAATCCGGTGCCCAGCTCGGCGCGAAGCCACCGAGCCCGGTTGAGCCCGATGCCATGGTGGTGGCTGATGGTGCCCCCTGCTTCGAGCGTGGCCGTCATCAAGGCCTCCCAGGCCTTGGCGTAATATCCCTCTGGATCGTCGGGTTGCCCGGCGAAGGTGAAGTACAGGCAGGCGCCGTCAGGGTAAGCGTGGGACTGATGTGCCGAGGCCAGGATCGTCCCGGTTGTCGCGTGCAGGGCGGCCAGGCCGGCGCGGTAAAGGGCTGCCAGGGCCGACCAGCGCGCAGCCACCTCGATGGTGTCCACCACCAGGCCTGCGGCACACAGCTCTGCCAGTGAGGGGACTTCGTTGCGGTTCGCCAGCCAGTGGGCCACCAGGCCTGGCTCGGCGG
The DNA here is from genome assembly GCA_039583695.1 of Acidimicrobiales bacterium. Classification (GTDB taxonomy): domain Bacteria; phylum Actinomycetota; class Acidimicrobiia; order Acidimicrobiales; family JAJPHD01; genus JAVKSL01. The sequence goes on from JAVKSL010000015.1 coordinate 36,039, forward strand.
GCTGGGCTCCGGCGGCTCGGCACTCGTGCTCCAGCACCGCCATGGCGACGCGCACGATCTCCTCGTCCCCTTCGTCCAGCGCGATGAGCGTTGGTTGCTTCGCCGTGCCGAGGGAGCGCACCGACTCTTCGGGGTCGTAGAGGCGCAGCACCGCGGGGGTGGCACCCCGTCGCAGGGTCCTACGGCACGCCTCCAGGCCGGCATCGAAAGAGCCAAAGCTGTACGCGGCCCTCTGCTCGCTCGGCGGAGCCTGGTGGGCCCGCAGGAGGACCCGGGTGATGACGCCCAGGGTCCCCTCGCTTCCGAGCAGGCACCGGGTCAGGTCGGGGCCGGTGGCGGACCGGGGTGCTCGCCCGCCTGTGCGGACCACCCGGCCGTCGGCCAGCACCACCTCCAGTCCGGCGACGATGTCCTCGATCTTGCCGTATCGAGTCGAGTACTGGCCGGCCGAGCGACACGCCACCCAACCCCCCACCGTGGACAACGTCATCGACTGGGGCCAGTGGCCGATGGTGAGCCCGTGGTCGCCTTGCAGCGGCCCCTCGAGGTCCAAGCCGCTGGTCCCGGCCCGCACGTCCACCAACAGGTCCGTGTCGTCGACGTCGACGATCCCGGTGAGCCCGCAAAGGTCCAGCGCCACACCCCCGAACAGCGGTATCGACCCGCCGCAGACCCCGCTGCGCCCGGCCATCGGGGTGACCGGAACCTGGGCCTGATTGCACAGGTCCAGCACCCCGGCGACCTGTCCGGTATCGGTGGGTCTGGCGACCACGGCGGGGATCGCGGGCACCTGACCGCGCAGAGCCCAGTGCACCGCGATCGGCCACCAGTCCCGCCCGGCCTCCGCCCGGTGGTCTAAGTCAGTCTCGACGGTGGCACAGGCGTTGCGCAGGGCCCGCAGGAGCGTGTCGCCGACCTCGATGGATGGACCGACAAGCCTTTGAGTGGCCGGCCTGCTTGGCAGGGCGGCCGCCGGGGTGGGCGAAAAGGTCACGTCTGGCCAGCTTGTATCAAGTTATCGTCGAAATACAACGATAACCCTTCCCAGAAGGGACTCCGAAGCGAGTGCGCGGCCAAACTGGGTACGGGGTAGCCCTATCGTTGCTAATACAACGATAACCCTTCCCAGAATGAGCGTCATGGCGGGTCACCGGCCCGGAGCCTCGCCGGGCGGGCCAGACCAGCGGCTTCGCCGTCTCGGGCGGCGCTCGCCAGCACCTGGACAACCTGGCGTCGGGTCTCGGCCTCGTCCCAGCCCAGCTCGGGGGCGACCAGGGCAGCCACGTCCGGAGCGGCCCGCACAGTGGCGAGGCGGTCGCGCTGCAGCGCGTTCGTGCGCCGGGTGAGGATGTCAGTCAGGGTGTGGGCCATCTCGTAGCGCGCCGCGTACACGGCCTCGGCGGCAAGATAGGGCAGGCCCTCCACCATGGGCCGGCCCAGCTCTGGCTGGGCGTCCACCATCGCCAGCACGGTTGTCGCCTCGCCGCCGTATCGGGACACCAGACGCTCCAGGGTGGCCTGGCCGGTTCCGAGCCGGGCCGCGGCGCCAGGCTGGCCTAGCTCGGCCAGGCCAGCGGAGCCCCACAGCCGCAGCGACGCCGTCGGGCTGCGCCGCAGCCGACGGCTGAGGCCGCCGGGGCTGTAGCGGCGCACGACGACGTCGACGGTGTCAGCGGCCATGCGCCGGTAGGTGGTGAGCTTGCCGCCGGTCACGGTGACCAGGCCGGCAGGTGACACGAACACCCGGTGGTGTCGTGATAGGTCAACCGTCCTGGCGCTCAGCGCGGTCTCGCTTTCCGCGAGCAGGGGGCGCAGGCCTGCCCACACCCCGGTCACATCCGAGGCCGATACTGGCTCCCTTGCCGAGGCGTTGAGGGCTCGGAGCAGGTAGTCCACGTCGTCGGTGGTGGCCCGGGGCTCGTCCAGTGAGCCGCGGTAGTCGGTGTCGGTCGTTCCCACGTAAACCTGGTCTCCCCAGGGGATCACGAAGATCGTTCGCTTGTCCCCGGGTCCAGGTATCACTGCGGCCATGTCGCAGGGTAGGAGGTCGGCAGGCAGCGTGATGTGGATCCCCTTGGCCGGTCGCAGCCGCGGACTCCGAGCAGGTTCGGTGGGGACAGCACCGCGACCCTTCGGTTCGTTGGGCACGCGGCGCGCAGGGCGATTTCCAGTCCCGGACCCAACCCGGCTTGGCCCACCAACCCGGCTTGTCCGGGACCTTGCGCTCGACTTGCTGGGGTTGCGGGGGTTGAGCAACTGGTCGAGGCCGGCCCGGTCGGCCAGCGCAGCCAGCAGGCTCCGGCCGCCACGGCCGGGTCGGTTGGGCCGGGCGGCCAGCCCTGCCTTGGCGGCCAGCCCGGTAGCGGTGGCTGCCTTGGCAGCGCCGGTCATCGCGGCCAGCCCGGCTTTCCTGGCCAGTCCGCCGAGGCCGATGTCACTCACAAGTTTGGGCCTTGGAGCGGGCTCCGGGGCGATCGCGGCGACCTCTCCGGACTCGACGATGGGGTCAAGGTTGTTGTCGGGTGTCAGGGCCTCTACCTGGTCGGCCCACACGCCGGTGGCGTTGACCACCACCTTGGCCCTTACCTCGATCGCCTCAGACGAGCCTTGGGCATCGACCAGGGCGCCGGTGATCTGGCCACGACCGTCGCCCAACAGCTCGGTCACTGTCGCGTAGGTGGCCACGACCGCTCCTCTGTCGGCCGCGGTGCGAGCCACTGCCAGGGTCAAGCGAGCGTCGTCGGTCCGGGCATCCCAGTAGACGAGACCGGCGACGAGCCGCTCAGTGCGCAAGAATCGAAGGTGCGTGCTTACCTCCGCGGCGTCTGCCATCCGGTGACGCTGTCCTATCCGCCGTCCTCCGACCAGGTCGTAAGAGCGCAGGACACTTTGGTAAGCATGGGTGATCGCGGTGTCCAGCTTGCCCTTGACCCCGAGGAGGGGAATCACGAAAGCCAGCGGCGTCACCAGGTGGGCGGCATTGGCCAGCAGGCGCTGGCGTTCCGCCAGGCTCTCGACTACCAGTCCCAGCTCACCTTTCTGCAGGTATCGCAAACCTCCGTGCACGAGCTTTGACGAGTGTCCTGAGGTGCCCGACGCTAAGTCTCCCCGCTCGACCAGAGCGACCCGCAGTCCTCGGGCAGCGGCGTCCAGGGCCACCCCGGCTCCGGTGATCCCTCCCCCGATCACCAAGACGTCGAAGGAGTCGCTCCGCAGGCGGCCGAGCGCGGCCGTCCTGTCGAAGGCAATCCGGGAGCTGGGCATACCGAACGCTAATCTTAGGGGCGTGCGCCAGAGGGAGGGCCTGGCCAAGCGGCTGGGACTGATGACTCTCGCCTGGGTCACGGTTGCCGCCTACGGTGTTATCGGATACAGCGTACTGGGCTTCAGCCTTCCCAGCGCCTTCTACACCACCGTGCTGGCTATGGTCGACAACGGGGCCCCCAGCGCAGCGAGCCTTTCAGTGACCGGCAAGGCGTTTACCATGTCGGTGGTAATCCTGGGTGTGGCCGTGTTCTTGGTATTGGTCGGCCAGGTTGGCGCGGTGGTGGTCGAGGGAGCCCTGAGGGCCGGATCGAGGGGGAGACGGATGCAAAGACGCGTGGAGCACCTGGCGGACCACTACATCCTTTGCGCTTATGGTCGGGTGGGTCGCACCGTGGCCCGCGAGCTCGAGGCCGAGGGGGCACCGTTTGTGGTCATCGAGCCGAGAAGGGAGCTGGAGGCGGACCTGCAGCGTGACGGGGTTGTCTACCTGATAGGGAGCCCCTCCTCGGAGGAGATGCTGAAGGCTGCCGGTATCGACCGAGCCCGTGGCGTGGTGTGCACGGTCGACTCAGACGCTGAGAATGTCTACATCACCTTGATGGCCCGCTCGCTGAATGCCAGCGCCGCAATCGTGTCTCGCGCGGCTCAACCGGAGTCTGCCGACCGTCTCCGTCGTGCCGGCGCCACCCGCGTCGTGTCGCCGTACACCACCAGTGGGAGGCGCATGGCGCTGCTGGCGCTGCGGCCGAGCGTGGTCGACTTCTTCGAGATCGCCGGCCGGGGCAGCGCCGAGGTCCGGCTGGAGGAGCTGGTGATCAGGGAGGGCTCGGAGCTGATAGGACGGAGCCTGTCGAACGCGTGCGGGGCAGCGGTGCCGTTGCTGGTCCGGCGCGCTGGCGGAGAGCTGCTGGCCAATCCAGCAGGAACCGTCTCTCTCCAGGCGGGCGACACGGTGGTCATATTCGGCGACCCCCCCTCCCTTCGCCCCATCGAACAGGAGCACTGAGGTTCTGACGCGTAGCGAGCGCAAGCCCTAGTGGGCGCTGTCCTGTAGCTTCGCCGTATGGATTTTTCCCTACCTTCTGAGCTCATCGAGTTTCAGGAGCTGATTCGCCAGGTGGCGACCGACCAGATTGCGCCGCGGGCCGCCGAGGTCGACGAGACCGGCGAGTACCCGCAGGACTTTTTCGAGGTGTTCCGGGATGTGGGCCTGCTGGGGCTGTGCATCCCCGCCGAACATGGCGGGTCGGGTGCCGGGCTCCTGGGTCTTGCCCTGGCGCTCGAGGAGCTGTCCAAGGTGTCCGTCGCCGCCGCCGTCATCCTGGAGCTGCCCCGCACTTCCGCCGGGGCCCTGATCTTGGCCGCGGGGGCATCCGAGCTGCGGGAGCGCTACCTGCCTGGGATGGCAGACGGAAGCCAGCGGGCGGCGGTCGCCCTGGCCGAGGTGGGCGGCAGCGACGTGCTGGGGATCACCACAGCGGCCCGGCGAGACTCGGGGACCTGGGTGCTGAGCGGGACCAAGTGCTCAGTTCTCGGAGCGGCCCAGGCGGACTGGCTCGTGGTCTTTGCCAAGACAGACGAGCCCGAGAGCCGGGCGCGAGGCTCGGTGAGCGCATTTGTGGTGGACGCAGGGTTGAAGGGGGTTTCGCTGGGCCGGCCCGCGAGCCGCGACGGCGTGCGGGGCATCGACGCCGTAGAGGTGATGTTGGACGGCGTGCGGGTCGCTCCCGAGTGCGTGATCGGGGCGGTCGGAGGGGGCCTGCGCCTGGCGACGCTGGTTGCCAACGTCGGAGGGCCCCTGGCTGCCGCCCGCGCGGTGGGCCTCGCCCAGGGCGCGCTGATGCTGGCTGTGGAGACGGTTGGCGCCATGGTCCCGGACGGGCTCCGGCGGGAGGTCGCCATGCTGGCCGCGGACGTGGAGGCGGTACGGCTCCTGGCGCTGCGGGCCGCATGGATGATCGACGTGGGCCAGAGCGACAGGCAATGGAGCGCGCACCTGGCCCTGGCCAACTGCCACGCCGCGGAGGTGGCGGTGAGGGCGACCGACCTGGCCGTCGCGGTGGGAGCGGTGGGGCCGGTCGAGCGGTGGTCCCGAGACGCCCGCCAGCTCCTCCAGGACCAGGGTGAGTGTCTTGGTGACATCGCGGAGGGCGTGCTTGCGCACGAGCTTTGGTGGGGTGGTCTAGAGCTTGACTGAGCTCTCCGATCTGGGGGGATGGCCATGGCTGCTGGGCCGTCTGATGGCTGGAGAGACCTTGTCGGCCGGCGAGGCGGGCGCGGCTCTCGGCGACATCCTGGCGGGCGACGCGGGAGCGGCTCAGGTTGCTGCCTTTGTCACCGCCCTGCGATTGCGTGGCGAGACGGTCGAGGAGATGACTGGCCTGGTGAGGCGCATGGCCGCCGCCGGGGAGACGGTCCCGGTCGCTGCGGGCTTGATCGACCGGCTCGTGGATACCTGTGGCACCGGGGGGGACCGGCGGCACTCGATCAACGTCTCGACCATTGCGGCTTTGGTGGTGGCCGGGGCGGGGGTGCCGGTCTGCAAGCATGGCGGTCGTGCGGCCTCGTCGGCTGCCGGCTCGGCCGACGTGTTGGAGTCCCTGGGGGTGGTGATCGACCTTGGACCGGCCGGGGTGGCCCGGTGTGTGGAGGAGGCAGGGATGGGTTTCGCCTTCGCACCCCGCTTCCACCCCGCGATGCGCCACGTGGTCCCGGTGAGGCGCGAGCTGGGAGTGGCGACGGTGTTCAACTTTCTGGGACCCCTCGCCAATCCGTCTCGCCTCCGACGTCAGGTGGTGGGGGTGGCCGACCCGGCAATGGCGGCCAAGATGGCTGGTGTGCTGGCGGCCAACGGGGCCCTGTCGGCGATGGTCGTGTGGGGCCACGAGGGGCTCGACGAGCTATCCACCGTCGGGGTGTCAAGCGGGCTGGCTCTCGGGCCGGACGGGGAGATCCGGCCATTCGAGGTGGACCCCGGGTCACTCGGCTTGGCTCGGGCCTGCCTGGGTGACCTGGTGGGCGGGGACCCGGCCTCGAATGCCGAAGTGGTGCGCCGGGTGCTAGACGGCCAGCGAGGATCCCACCGGGACATCGTGGCGCTGAACGCGGCGGCGGGCCTGGTGGTGGCGGGGGTAGCTGGGGACCTGGCCGAGGGGCTGGAGCGGGCTCTTGGGGCGATAGACGAAGGCGCGGCGGCGGCGGTGCTGGAGCGGCTGGTGCGGGTTTCGGCCGCAGCGGCGGCCTAGCCGGGGGCGGCCTCCAGCACGGCGCTGAGCCAGTTCACCCTCTCCTTGGCTGCGCCCAGTGCCTTGGCGGCTGTCAAGAGACAGAGATCCGCGAATCCCCCGATCGGTGTCCAGGGACCCGTGTCCCGCTTGAGCTGGGCGAAACCGAAGGTCTTGTCGGGTCTGGAGAAGATGTCGACGCACCGATCACCCTCGGCGCTGCCGTGGGTGGCGAGCACCTTCCACCAAGGGTACAGCCGGGACGAGGTCAGGCCCTAAGTCTATTCGACGCTCAGGCCTGGCCGAGGTCCCACATGGCCTCCAGGTCGTGGCGGCTGTAGGCCTGGAAAGCGATGAGGGTCGAGGTTGCCAGGATCCCGGGCAGCGCTGCCATTCGCCTGGTCACCACCTCGGCCAGCTCCTCGTGGTGGCGCACCCGGATCACTGCCACCAGGTCCGCAGTCTCACCTGCTACCGAGTAGACCTCGGCGACGCCTTCGACATCCGCCAGCTCGGCTGCCAGGGTGGCGATGCGAGACGGCTCGGCGTCGATGAGCACGAAGGCGTGGATCATGTCAGCAAGGCTAGACCGAAGTTACGTGCCCTCAGCCCCCGGACGTACCCCACCAGCAGCATTGATGGGTGATTTGAGTCGGAGAAT
>JAVKSL010000016.1:0-16509 GCA_039583695.1 Acidimicrobiales bacterium
GGCCCGCCCAGCCCCGGCCCGCCCGGCCCCGGCTCGCCCAGCCCCGGCCCGCCTAGGGTGGCCAGCGCAACGTGCTCGCGCCCGGTCCGGTAATCGACGTAGCAGGCGTGGCGCTGGCTGAACGTCCCCCGCCGTGTGTCCTGACCAGCCAGACGCACATCGGTACCCTCCTCCAGCAGCGACCCGAAGGCCAGTGCCTCTGCCAGCGCCCAGTCCACCTCCCCACCTGCAAACATCTGCGCCCTGGCGCCCACCAAGCGCTCCAGCTTGGGGTGCAGCATAAACCCCTCCGGTGCCGAGTGAATCACCGAGGACACCCGCTCCAGCACGCCCAGGCTCACCCCGGTCGGCGGAGCCGCCACCACCTCACCCACGCAGCGGGCCGGCACGCTGGTCGGATCGGGGGGCACCGAGGACCGGGTCGCTTCGAGAGCCTCTCCCAACCGGGTCGAGAAATCCTCCAGCGCCCGCTCGGCCTCCTCCACGCTGATGTCGCCACGGCTCACCAAGCGCTCGGTGTAGAGCTTGCGGACCGAGCGGTGTCGCTCGATGCGCTCGTACATCTGGGGCTGGGTGAAGCTCGGCTCATCGGCCTCGTTGTGCCCGAAACGGCGGTAGCAGACCATGTCGATGACCACGTCACGGTGGAACGCCTGGCGAAAGCCATAGGCCAGCCGAGCCACCCGCACGCACGCCTCGGGATCGTCCCCGTTGACGTGCAGGATCGGAGCCTGCACCATCTTGGCCACATCGGTCGAGTACGCCGAGGTGTGCCCTTCCTCGGCGAGCGTGGTGAAGCCGAGCTGGTTGTTGATCACCAGGTGAATGGTCCCGCCAGTCCTATATCCCCGCAGGCCGGACAAGTTGAGGGTCTCGGCCACCACCCCCTGTCCCGAGAACGCCGCGTCCCCGTGCACCAGCACCGCCATGACACTGTCGCGCCCGCCCAGATCCTGCTTGGCCCGCACCATCCCCTCCACCACCGGGTCCACCGCCTCGAGATGCGAGGGGTTAGACGCCAGGGTCACCGCCACGCCTACCCCGCAACGACCGACGAACTTGCCGAGAGCCCCCCGGTGGTACTTCACGTCCCCCGAACCCTGCACGCTGTGGGGGTCGATGTGACCCTCGAACTCGTTGAATATCTCGCCGTAGGACTTGCCCACGATGTTGGCCAGCACGTTCAGCCTGCCCCGATGCGCCATGCCGATCACCACCTCCGCCATCCCACCAGCCCCGGCCAGGTCCAGCAGCGCATCCAGGATAGGAATCGCCGACTCGGCCCCCTCCAATCCGAAGCGGGTCTGGCCGACGTACTTGGTCTGCAGGAACCGCTCGAACGCCTCGGCCGCGTTGAGCCGGCCCAGGATGTGCAGCTTCTCGTCGGTGGAGGGTGAGGCCACGCCCCCCTCCACGTGCTCTTGGATCCAGCGCTTCTGGTCCGGCTCGGAGATGTGCATGTACTCGATGCCCACCGTCGCGCAGTAGGCGTCACGCAGGATCGCCAGCATGTCCCCCAGCGTCGCCTCCTCGTGACCCCCGAGCCCGTCGCCCAGGAATCGCCGGTCCAGGTCCCACAACGTCAGGCCGTAGGTGGCCGGGTCCAGCTCGGGGTGCATCCGCGGCGGCAGCGAGGCCAGCGGGTCCAGGTCCGCGATCAGATGCCCCCGCACCCGGTACATGTTGACCAGCTTGCCCACGTGGATCTGCTTGAGGTCCCGGGAGCGCCCGTGCTCAACGGCCGGGTTGATGTCGGCCAGCCAGCGCACCGGCTCGTAGGGTACCTCCATCGCCCCGAAGATCTCGTGGTAGAAGCCGTCCGCGCCCAGCAACAGGTCGTGCACCCGACCCAGGAACACCCCCGACTCCGCCCCCTGGATCACCCTGTGGTCATAGGTCGAGGTGAGCGTCACCACCTGGCTCACGCCCATCTCCGCAAGCCAACCCCTGTCCGCGGCCTCGTACTCGGAGGGATAGCTGATGGCCCCCACGCCCACGATCAGGCCTTGGCCGGCCATGAGGCGGGGCACCGAGCTGACCGTGCCCAGCGTCCCGGGGTTGGTGAGCGTGACCGTGACACCGGCAAAATCCTCCGGGCTCAGCCGGTTCCCCCGGACCTTGCGCACCAGCTCCTCGTAGGCCCCGACGAACCCCCTGAAATCCAGCTTGTCCGCATCGCGAACGCACGGTACGACCAGCGTGCGCGTCCCGTCAGGGCGCACGTGGTCCACAGCCAGGCCGAGGCCGATGTGCTCGGGGCTGAGCACGCCGGGAACGCCGGCCTCGTTCACGAAGCAGCGGTTCATCGCCGGCACCGCCCGGACCGCCTGAACCACCGCCCAGCCGATCAGGTGCGTGTAGCTGACCTTGCGCCCGGCGCTGCGGGCCATCTGGGCGTTGATCATCGCCCGGTTCACCTCGATGAGCTTGGCGGGGACCGTCCGCACGCTGGTGGCGGTGGGAACACCCAGGCTGGCCTCCATGTTGGTTGCCACCCGCGCGGCGGCTCCCCTAAGTGGAGTGGCCCCTTTCGAGGAATACTGCCCAGTGCCCGGTCCCCCGCTGCGCCCACCAACCGCTCGCGCGCCCGGTCGGTAGTCGGCGAAGAACTCCCGCCAGCTCTGGCTCACCGAAGCCGGGTCGGCCAGGTACGCCTCGTACATGTCGTCGACCAACCAGGCGTTGGCGCCGAAGGCACCACCCTCTGGGGGCAGGGCCCCCCGGTACCCCCCCGAACGCGAACCGCTGACACTCATCGGCTTCAATGCTAAGCCCTCGGGAGGGCTGGCCCCCCGGGGCTTACGCGGCGGGGGCCTCCAGGCCGGGGGCGTCCAGCAGCCTCGCCAGAGCGGTGGCCTCGACCTGGCGGGCCCGGCGGGGGCCTATGCCCAACGCCTTGGCGGTAGCCTCGAGCGAGGCAGGCTCACCACTGTCGAGCCCGAAGCGCAACCGGATCACGGCCCTCTCCATCGGCTCCAGGGAGTCGACCGCCTCGTGAAGCCGCTCCAGGGCGAGCCTGGCACCGACCTCCTCCTCCACGCTCGTGGCAGGCGCCTCAACCAGCTCCCCCAGGCTGGTCTCCGCGTCGGGGCCCACCGGCTGGTCCAGGCTGGCCACCACGCGCGCAGCCTGGCGGGCGTCGTCCAGCTGGGCATACGACACGCCAGCCGTTGCCACCAGCTCCTCGTCGGTAGGAGGCCGACCCAGCTCAGCAGCCAGCTCACGGGCAGAGACGTCGATGCGGCGCGCCCGCTCAGCGGCCTCCATCGGGACCCGGATCGTCTGGCCGTGGTTGTGGACCGCGCGCTGGAGCGCCTGGCGCACCCACCAGGTGGCGTAGGTGGAGAAGCGGAACCCCCGCCGCCAGTCGAACTTCTCCACTGCCCGGATCAGGCCGAAGGTCCCCTCTTGGATCAGGTCCGGAAAGTCGACTCCCCGATCCTGGTACCTGCGGGCCCAGTGGACCACGAGGCGAAGGTTGGCGGCGATCATCGCCCGCTTGGCCTCCTCGTCACCCGCCTGGACACGCTTCGCCAAGGCAACCTGCTCGTCAGGAGTCAGCAACGGGTGCTGGGCCAGGTCATCAAGGAATAGCCGCACCGTGTCGACGTTGACGCCGACGCCGCTGCGGTCACCCGTGCCCGAGTCCCCTGCGGCCCGGACCGTTCGGTCGGCCACCTGGGTCTTGCTCACCGTAGCGATCACTCCTCCTCGTTGTTCAACTGATGATGCATAGTCGATCTTGTCACCAAATAACGCACTGCGCAACCCCTTTCTTCCCAAATCTTGATCTTTTGACCCTCGAACAGGCCCTCTGGTTGCATCCGATCCAGGACTGGGCCGGGAACAAGCTCGCCCCATCATAGGTTGTGAGTGGTGTCTACTCAAGATTTCGAGGTGCGATATGCCTAAGGTCGAGATTCTCACACTGCCGTTGCTCCCCCTCCCGGGTGGGGTGGTCCTCCCGGGGATGGTGCTGACCATGTCCCTGGAGGACGACGAGGCCAATGATGCATTCGAAGCTGCCAAGGCTTCGGATGGCCGCGTGGTCCTGGTCACCCGGATGGGCGGTCACTACGCCAAGGTCGGGACCCTGGCCACGGTGGAGCAGCTGGCCACCCTCCCCGGAGGAGGCCACGCCGTGGGAGTGCGCGCCGTGTCTCGGGTGATCATCGGCCGGGGCGTCGCCGGACCTGGGCGCTCCGCCTGGGTCGAGGTCGAGGAGGTCGTGATCGACCCTGACTCGATCTCCTCACCCGCGGTTGTCGATCTGGCCCGCGAGTACCACGCCGTGATCGGCGCCATCCTGGAGACCCGGGGGGCTCATCCCCTCGCCCAGGCCCTGCGGTCCGTCACCGACCCGGGGACCCTGGCCGACACCGTTGCCTACTTGCCTGACCTCAGCGTCGAGCAGCGCCTCGAGATCCTCGAGACCATCGAGGTCGAGCCCCGCCTGCGCCTAGCGCTCAGCAGGGCCCGTGAGACCCTGGGTGAGCTCACCCTTCGCGAGCACATCCGCAGCGAGGTCTCCGAGGGCATGGAGAAGACCCAGCGCGAGTTCATCCTGCGCCAGCAGATGGCCGCCATCCGCAAGGAGCTGGGCACCGACGGGGGCGAGGACGAGATCGAGACCTACCGCCGCCGCATCGCCGAGGCCGCCCTCACCGACGAGGCTCGCAAGGCGGCCGAGCGTGAGGTCGACCGCCTGGAGCGCATGAGCGACTCCAGCCCCGAGCAGGGCTGGGTTCGCACCTGGCTGGACACCGTGCTCGACCTGCCCTGGGGAACCTCCTCGCCCGACATCCTCGACGTGACCGAGGCCCGCCGTGTGCTCGACGCCGATCACCACGGCTTGGACGACGTCAAGGACCGCATTGTCGAGTACCTGGCCGTTCGTCACCTGAGGGTCTCGCGGGGGCTCGCGCCGACCTCGGGCAAGGGCTCGGGAGCCATCCTGGTGCTGGTGGGACCTCCAGGGGTGGGCAAGACCTCGCTCGGCGAGTCTGTGGCTCGCGCCCTTGGCCGGAGCTTTGCGCGGGTCTCGCTCGGCGGCATACGCGACGAGGCCGAGATCAGAGGCCACCGCCGGACCTACGTGGGCGCCATGCCCGGGCGCATCGTTCGGGCAATCCGTGAAGCCAAGACCATGAACCCGGTGATCATGCTGGACGAGGTGGACAAGGTCGGCGCCGACTGGCGGGGCGACCCGTCCTCGGCCCTGCTCGAGGTGCTGGACCCGGCGCAGAACCACACGTTCAAGGACCACTACCTGGAGATCGACCTGGACCTCTCCGACGTGCTGTTCATCGGCACGGCAAACGTGGTCGACACCATCCCTGGCCCGTTGCTGGACCGCATGGAGCTGATCCACCTGGACGGCTACACCGAGGAGGAGAAGGTGGCCATCGCCACCCAGCACCTGCTGCCCCGGGTGCGCGAGGCCGCCGGCCTACGCCCCGACGAGGTCGAGGTTACCGAGGCTGCCATACGGACCGTCATAACGGATCACACCCGCGAAGCCGGGGTGCGCAACCTGGAGCGGGGCCTGTCCAAGGTGCTGCGCAAGGTGGCCAGCGGGCTGGCCAGCGGGGTAGACGGCGTCATCGAGGGCTCGCCTCCCGTCAAGGTCGATGCCTCCGACGTGACCACTTACCTCGGTCGTCCCCGCTTCAAGGGAGAGATGTCGGTGCGCGCCGGGCTCCCCGGCGTCGCCACCGGCCTGGCCGTGACCGGCGCCGGTGGTGACGTGATGGCCATCGAGGCGGCGGTCGTGCCTGCTCCGTCGGAGTCAAAAGGGGCCTCTGGTGGGCTAACCCTGACCGGCCAGCTCGGCGACGTGATGAAGGAGTCGGCAAGCATCGCGCTGTCCTGGGTGCGCTCGCACTCGGCTGACTGGGGAGTGGCGCCTGCACAGATGAGCGGCCAGTTCCACCTCCACGTGCCTGCTGGCGCTGTCCCCAAGGACGGCCCGTCTGCCGGCATCACCATGGTCACCGCGCTGGCCAGCCTGCTCACCGGCAGGCCGGTCCGCCAGGACCTGGCCATGACCGGCGAGGTGAGCCTGCAGGGCAGGGTCCTGCCCATCGGCGGGGTCAAGCAGAAGGTGCTGGCAGCGCACCGGGTCGGGATGACGCATGTGGTCCTGCCCGAGGGCAACGGCCCCGACTTGGACGACGTGCCCGAAGCAGTGCGCGAGGCCATGACCTTCCACCTGGTGAGCGATGTGGCCGAGGTGCTCGAGCTGGCGCTGGAGCCCGCCATGGCAGTTGCGACAGTGCTCTGACAAGCCCAGGCCCACTTCCCCATATGTGGGCGCCACGCCTTGACACCTGCCAGATTCAGGTGTACGCAAGCGCCATGAACCACAACGCTCTGCCCCGGCTTCCACCCGTTGAACAAGCCTCGCCCGCCGTCGAAACCGGCATAGGCTGAGGTTGTCGCCATGTGGGAGCCGGCGGTGGAGGCCGTGGGTACTGGCCTGGCCGGGCTATCTATAGCGACTGGAGGCGTCATAGCCCTGGCACGCTACGTCTGTGGTGTGCGGCTTGACCTTGAGCTTACATGCAATGCGATGGCAGTTAATACTACCATTCTTTTGGCAGCCAAGATCAAGCTCAAATCAAGTAGTTACCGCCGGCTGCTCCTGGCTCCAGAGAAGGCGAGCGACCACGACTCAACTTCTGGCTTCACCGTTGCGAGGGAGGTCCTCGCAGTCCCAGGTTCAGAAAGGCTCTCGTACGGGGAGTCTGTCCCAAAGATCGCCGTGTTCGAGGGAGAGAAGGTAGAACCAGGTGAGACCGTCACCGATGCCGCCGAGATGCTTTTCCGACGACGACCCCCAGCTGACGATCTGCTTGGCTACGAGGTTCGCGTCGCAGTGAGCATACAGGTTCCCAGCCTTCGTGTATGGCACCGCGAGCCCCGTATCTATCAGGATCGATTGTTCGTTCCACGACCGCCGCTATGATTACCTCATGATCAGGCACGATGAGACCTCCGCCAAGGGTCTGATGGACGACTTTCTGAAGGAAGCAGGCCCGCGAAGCTCAGTGGCACCCAGCTGGAGAGAATCGGTTCCGGTGACCAGCGAGATCGACCCCAACCACAGGGACTGAGCTGGGCATAGCCACCAGACCGACTAGCGCTCTGTCCTACAGGAACGACCAGCCGAGCCCCTAGACCGTTGACCCTCGCCCGCAGGCTCCGGCGTTCGGCCATGAGGTTGCGGAGGCGAGCTGCCAGGTGTCCTCCGATGTCTGGCTCCCGTCGGGAGATGGCACGCTCCTTGGCGTCACAGGCGGTGCGGGCTCACGGGCTCCATCTTCGGCCGTGGCTGTGACACTTTGGATGCCGCCGACAGGGCCATTGGCCCCACGTTGTTCTTGGCACAGCGCAGCGCCTTCTCTGCCCGATTGCGGGCCGAGCGGCGGCCGTAGAGCCGGACGCAGAAGCTCGTCAACACCTCGGTCATATCCCGCACCAGGTCGTCGTCGACCTCGCCTGTGTCGATCACCACCAGGCGGCGCCCGTGGGCCGACAACGCTGCTTCGACCAGCTCTGCGTTCATGCGGGCCAGGCGATCCCGGTGCTCGACCACGACCGTAGTGACCAGGGGGTCGGCTAAGAGGCGGCGCAGCTTCGACCGCGAGCCATTCATGCCCGAACCGACTTCGGCTTCCACCCGGGCCACCCGATGCCCGGTCTTTGCCGCCCACTCGCTCAGCCGTGCCACCTGTCGGTCGAGGTCCGCTCGCTGGTCATGCGAGGACACCCGTGCGTAGAGCCCGAGGGCGGTCGTGGGTTGCTCGATCGCCGAGTCAGGACAGACCAGGATGGTCCGCTCGTTCACCCGGACCGCCGGCACCGGGAGCGTGCCGGCGTGGAACCACCGGTAGGCGGTCTGGGGATGGATGCCCTGTCGTCGTGCCCACTCAGTCAAGTTCACCGGCCCATCCTATCCCTCGTACAAAAGTATGTGATGTATCACTCAGTAATAAGTACAGCAGTCTCTAACCCCCTTCGCGGCCAGGCACAGGTCGTCGGGGCCGCTACACCTGCATCCGCGGCATACGCCTACTACAAGCCTTCGACCGGGCTGAGGTGGTGTTCTCGCCCGCTCCGGCTGCGGTATCGTGATGGGGTGACATCCCCCCAGATACCCGCCAGCGGCCCCCGCTCGGTCTCGGGCCGGTGGCGGTGGCTGGTTCCTCCTGTGCTGGCCGGGGTGGTCGTGGCTGGCGCGCTGGTGATCCCGGAGGCGGCCTCGGCGAGCGGGCGGCCGTCGCTCAAGGCGATCACCCCCGCGGCTCTGGTGGCCAAGGTGCTCACCAGCCACGTGAGCACCTTGTCGGGCACCTTGAGCCTGACTGCGAACCTGGGGCTCGGTGACCTGTCGGGCCTCGCTGGCGATGGCGTCAACCCCCTTAGCTTGCTCAGCGGGACCCACACCGCCCAGGTCTTCTACGACGGCCCCTCCAGGATCCGGGTGGCCGTGCCCGCCGGGAATGGTGAGGACGACCTCGTCATGAACGGCAACACCATCTACCTGTGGCAGAGCGGCCCGTACACGGTCACCAAGATCGTCCTGCCCGCACCGGGGACCCAGAGCGTCCTGGCGATCCCGCACATCCCCACGATCCAGGGACTCCACTCGGTCGGCTGCGCCGGGGTCTCTTTGGCCAAGGGCCACGCCGTGAGCCACTGCGCCCCCGTGCCCCCGCCGATCCAGCCTTCGCTGACAGCACCGGCCGTGCCCCGCCCGCCGCCGATCGCCGGAAAGTCCGTCAGCCCGGCAAGGCACCACGCGCTGCGGGTTGGGCCGATCCCGGGCGGCGTCCTCCCGATCGCCCCCATGATGCCGCCCACGCCCGCCCAGATCGCGGCGAAGCTCCTGGCCCACATCGGCCCCACGACCGCAGTGAAGGTGGCCACCACCGCCTTCGTGGCCGGGCGGGCGGTATACCAGCTGGTCCTGTCACCCCGCACTGCCAAGAGCCTGATCGGCCAGATCGTGCTCAGCGTGGATGCCGCCACCGGTCTTCCCCTGCGCGTCCAGGTGGTCCCCCGCGGCAGCACGGCGGCCGTGCTCACCTACGGATTCACCAAGATCAGCTATGCCACCCCGGCGGCCTCCAACTTCGACTTCACCCCCCCCAAGGGTGCCAAGGTGACCACGATCAACCCCATGGCCGCGCTCAGCGGGCCCGGCGGGCTCAGCCCGTCGCTGGGAGTCAGCCCGACCACCCCGCAGGGCTCGATCACCAGCGTCAACGGATCGTGCCCGGCCTTGTGCCACCAAGTGCTCACCCAAGTGATCGGGAGGCCCAGTTCCCAAACGCCGCGCATCGTGGGCAACGGGTGGGCGACGGTGGTGGTGATCCCGGCTCCGCTGTTGGGAACGTTCGCCAAGATGACCCCGCCAGGGAACACGAAGGCGGCGGCCCACGCCGCGCTCAACTCCTTCCTGAGCTCGGGGACACCCCTCAGCGGGACCTGGGGCAAGGGCCATCTGATCCACACCGCCCTGTTGAACGTGCTGGCCCTCACAGACGGGCCCATCCTGGTTGGGGCGGTGACCCCGGCCACCCTCGAGGCAGCAGCCGCGCACGCGCACTGAGCGTGAACCTGGCGATCCAGACAACGGGGCTCACCAAGCGCTTCGGTCACCAGACCGTGGTGGACAGCGTGAACCTGGCGGTGCCCGAGGGCTCGGTGTTCGGATTCTTGGGGCCCAACGGGTCGGGCAAGACCACCACCATCAGGATGCTGCTCGGGCTGGCTTTCGCCAACTCGGGGCGGATCGAGCTGCTCGGCCACGAGATTCCCCGCGAGGCCGCCCTGGCGCTGCCCGAGGTCGGAGCGCTGGTGGAGGGCCCGGGGTTCTACCCGTTCCTGTCGGCACGAGCGAACCTGGTGAGGATCGACGAGGTGGGACCGCACCCGCTGGCCCGCGCGCGTGCCAGCCGCAGGGATCGAGTGGACACGGCGCTGGGGCGAGTCGGTCTCAGTTCAGCGTCTGAGAAGCGATACCGGCAATACTCGTTGGGCATGCGCCAGCGGCTGGCCATCGCCGCCGCCCTCCTGCGACCCACCCGCCTGCTGGTGCTGGACGAGCCCACCAACGGGCTCGACCCCCAGGGGATGCGGGAGGTGAGGGCGCTCATCAGGGACCTCGCCGGGGACGGGATGACCGTGTTCGTGTCCAGCCACCTGCTCTCGGAGGTGGAGCAGATCTGCACCGACGCCGCCGTCCTGTCGGTCGGCAGGGTGGTGGCCCAGGGGCCGCTGGAGTCGTTGCGCGGCGCCCAGGCCCGGGTCCTGCGGGTGGAGACCGCCGACACGTCGGCCGCGCTGGCAGTGCTGTCTGCGATGCCCGGGGTGGGGGCAACGGCGCTGGTGGGCGGTGTGGTCGAGGCCACGCTGGCCGGTGCCGAGCCCGAGGAGTGCACCGCCGCGCTCGTGGGCGCGGGCGTGGGTGTCCGCTCGCTCGTGTCGGTGGCGCCAAGCCTGGAGGACACCTTCGTGGCGCTCACCGGTGAGGGCTTCGATGTCGCCGGCTGAGGCGGCGGGCGCTGGATCGGCGGGAGGCCCCGGGGCCGGGAGTGGGGCCGGGAGTGGGGCCGGGAGTGGGGCCGGGAGTGGGGCCGGGCGCTGGCGGGGGGAGCTGTGGCTGAGCGAGCTCAAGGTGGTGTTCCGGCGGCGGCGCACCATCGCCCTCCTGGTGCTGCTGGCCGCCATACCGATCCTGGCAGCAGTGGCCATCAAGGTCCTGGGCAGTGGCGGTGGTGGTGGCCCGACGTTCGTCGGGGACATCACGCACAACGGCCTGTTCGTGGCTTTGGGGGGGTTGACCCTGGCGATCGGATTCCCCCTCCCCCTGGCGGTCGCGGTGGTCGCCGGAGATTCGATCGCCGGGGAGGCCGCCCTGGGTACACTGCGCTACCTGCTGGTGCGCCCGACTGGACGCAGCGCCCTGCTGGCCGCCAAGCTCGGCGCGATAATCGTGTTCTGCGTCGTCGCCGCGCTGGTGGTGGTGTGCGCCGGGCTGGCGATAGGGGCAATCCTTTTCCCCCTCGGCCGGCTCACCACGCTGTCCGGATTCAGCATCTCCGTGGCCGCTGGGCTGGGACGGGTCTTCGAGTCGGCGGGAATCGTAGGGCTGTCCATGATCGGTCTTGCGGCTATCGGCCTGTTCATCTCCACCCTGACCGAGGTCGGAGTGGGCGCCATGGCCGGGACGCTGGGGGCGTACATCGCGGCTCAGATCGCCAACAGCGTGCCCCAGATCAGCGTGATCCACCCCGAGCTGTTCGTGCATCACTGGAGCTCGTTCGCGGACCTGCTGCGGGTTCCGCCAAGCTACGGCTCCATAGAGGCCGACCTGATCCTGCAAGCTTGCTGGGCGGCGGTCTTCTTGTCCGCAGCCTGGGCCAGGTTCACGACCGCGGACATCTTGGCCTGAGGACCGTTCTGGCTGGCCCGCAAGCCGAGCGTCATGCGGTCGCCGCCCGACCCCTTGTGGCGCACATTCGTCCCTGCTAACGTGGAGGAATGCACAAGCTCGCGGGATTCGGGGGGTCTCAATGGAAGCGTGTGGGTGGGGGAGCGGGTGCCTGCCTGGTTGCCGCCAGCGCGCTGGCGGCCTGCGGGACGACGGCCAAGCCAGCCGAGTCGCCCAAGGTCCAGCTGCAGAACAGCTTCTCCTCGCTCGGCGCGTCGCCCACGGTGAGCGTCAACTTCCACCTTACCGCCACGGCTAGCCAGCTCCACGCGGTGGCGCCCAGTATCCCCACGCCGTATGCCAGCCTCATTACCGGGGCCTCGGTGGTGCTGGAAGAGACCACCACCAACGGCGCCAGCCTGAACTCGGTGAGGCAGGCGATCGTGGCCTCCGGGTCCCCGGCGGCCACGATCGCCGCGCTGCGCCAGGTCGATGCCGACCTCGCGCTGAACGGCGGGGGTAACAAGCTGGTGGAGCTTCGCCTGGTGAAGGGGGTCCTGTACGCCAAGGCCGACGTCGCCGACATCGCCGGCCTGGTCGGCAAGAGCAGCTCGGCCCTGTCCTCCCTGGCCGCCACGCTCCCGCCGGGGTCGCAGTTCAACTTCGCCCGGGCCGCGCTGGCCGGCAAGTGGGTGTCGTTCAACGTGATCAATGCCCTCCAGGGCGTGCTGTCCACCGCCACCACGCTGACCCCGGCCCAGAGCAAGGCGATGCTCGCCACGATCCTCAAGGACCTCGGCGCGCTGTACACCAACGACGTGACCGTCACCTCCGCTGGATCGGGGCCCAACGGGACCTCCAAGCTGGAGCTCAGCGCAAACGAGCGAACCCTCCTGACCGGCCTCGTCAGCGCGTTGAAGCAGATCAATCCCCTAGCCAGCACCAAAGGCGTCCCGAACCTGTCCAAAGTGCCCAACAAGACCTTCAGCGCTGACGCTTTCCTGAGCGGTACGGCCCTGACGGGGATTCAGGTCAACCTCAGCCAGTTCATTCACGGCGGGGTCTCGGCGACGACCAAGCCGCTGGACATGGCTGCCACGATCTCGCACCCGTCAGTCAGCATCTCGGCCCCCACCAGCTCCACGCCAGCCAGCATCGCTGCACTGGGTCAGCTTTTCGCGGGTCTCGGGGCCTCCCCCTCAGGCTCGGGCTCGCCGCCGGCTACCGCCTGACAAGCTTGCCGAGCGGGGTCGGGGTTAGGACCGGGGCCAGGGCGACCCAGGAGCCGAGCGGGACCGGGGCCAGGGCGACCCAGGAGCCGAGCGGGACCGGGGCCAGGGCGACCCAGGAGCCGAGCGGGACCGGGGCCAGGGCCGGGGCCGTCCTGGCGGTTGACGTGGGCGGCACCCACATGCGTGCCGCCGTCGTTGATGCCTCGGGCAGGATCCTCGACGCCAGCCGGACGGGCACGCCCCACGACGATCCCCACCCTGACGCCCTGGTTGACCTCATCGCCAAAGTGGTCGCCGGGCCCGCGGGCCAGGGGGTGACCCGGGCGGTGCTCGGGCTGCCTGGCCAGGTCAACTACAGCTCCGGCACCCTCGAGTGGGCCCCGCACCTCCCGGTGGGTTGGTTGGCCGAGCTGACTGCGGTGGGACTGTCCCTGGTCCTGGGCTTGGAGGTCGCCCTGGCCAACGATGCCGACATGGCTGCGGTGGGGGAAGGCTACTTTGGGGCCGGGCAGGGATACGCGGACGTGGCCTTTGTGACCATCTCCACGGGCGTGGGCGCCGGGGTGCTGCTGGGCCGCAAGCTGGTCCACGGCCGGCGATCGCTCGCCGAGATCGGCCACACAATCATCGACCGTGGTGCCCTCGAGTGCGGTCAGCCCGCCATTCTGGAGGACCAGGCATCGGGAACGGCATTGGCCCGGATGGCCGGAGAGGCCGGATTGCCGGGCAGTGGAGCCGAGATCGGGCGCCTCGCCGCCGCGGGAGACGAGCGCGCCGCCAGAATATGGGCCTCGATGATCGAGGCCGTGGGGATCGGCCTGGCAAACATGGCCGAGGCCTTCTGCCCTGAGGTGATCGTCGTGGGAGGCGGGGTGGCCCTGTCGGGCGGCTTCCTTGAGCCTTTGCGCGCCCAGGTGGCGCAGCGCCGACCCGCACATCTACGGGGAACGCTCGATGTAGTGAGGGCAACCCTCGGGGACGACGCCGGTCTCGTCGGTGCAGCCGCCTGGGACCAGGCATTCACCCGAGAGGCCTAGTAGAGGCGCTGCCCGGCCACTACTCGAGGTCGGCGCTCGGGAGGTTGAGCGGGGGCAGCGAGAGCTCCTCGGGGTGAAGCACCCAGAAGCGCAGGATCACGGTGGCGACCCCGTCGACGGTTGCGGTGAGAATGTGCAGACCGTGGCGACCGACGCCGACGTTCAGAAGGTGCACGACTGCCGGGATGAGCACGTCCTCGCCCTGCTCAAGCCGTAGCGGCCCCGGCCCCGGGTTGATGCCGAAGGTGCCGGTCAAAAGGGCTACGGTCTCGTGACCGGGCCCGATGATCTCTACCTTGAACTCGTGCGGTAGCTGAGCCCGATCGAAGGGGACCTCGGCCAACATGGCCAGGCTGAGGCCGAGCGGCGCCGGAAGTCGGGGCCGCCAGAGCCGGGTGAGCCCTCCCCCGAGGACGTGCAACAAGCCCTCACGCACCGTGGCGAAGTCGCAAAGGATCGCCGTCTGGATCCGCGTGCCCGGCTCGTCAAAGCTCTCGTCGTCCATCCTGCGCACCACCCTACCGACTCGGCCCGGTCAACACCTGGCCCGGGCCGTTGATGTGCTGGCCCGGGCCAACTCGCCCCGAGGACAGCTACATGCTGGGCACCAGCCCGGCGGCTCGGTATGCCCCGGCGGCGTTGGGTGTCGTAGGATTCCAGGTGGCACTCGACACCCTCGTACCGACCCACCGCCGACAGCACTGCTCGAAGGCCCAGCCGCGTATTGGAGTACGGGAGCTGCGCCAACACGCCAGTCGCTACCTTGCCCGTGTCGCCACGGGCGAGACAATCGAGGTGACAGATAGAGGCCGTCCGGTCGCGCTGCTCGTGCCTACGGGCACCGACCGCTGGAAGGGCCTGATCGCGAGCAACCAGGTCGGAGCTGCGACGGGTGAAGGCACCGTGCTCGACGACCCCCCAGGTGACTACGGCGTCAACGCGTCAGCTCGACTAGCAGCGATGCGAGAAGGCGAGCGTTGAGGCTCTACCTCGATTCCTCGGCGCTGGTGAAGCTGGTACAGAGGGAGACTGAGTCCGAGGCCCTGCGAGCCTTCTTGCATCGGCACCGCCATGACGGACTGGTCACGAGTGCGTTGTCCCGGGTCGAGGTGGTGCGTGCCGTGTCCCCCGGTGGCTCGGGCGCTGTCACCCAGGCCCGCCGGCTGCTCTCACGTCGCGACCAGGTCCAGCTGGGAATGGAACTCCTCGATCGCGCCGCGACCGTGTCCCCCACGATCGCGTTACGCACCCTCGACGCCATCCACCTTGCTGCCGCGCAGCTCGTCCAAGACGAGTTGCGCGCAGTCCTCACCTACGACCGTCCTATGGCGGACGCTGCGGCAGGGCTCGGTTTGCCGGTAGCGATGCCGGCTTGACCTTTCCGAAGTCGGTACCATGAGCCCCGGGCGCGTCAAGCACGATACCCGGGAGGGCGCGCCGCGCCGCCTGCCAACCAGGACCCACGCGGCAGCGGGTGGGGCAGCCTTGCCCCGTCCTGCCCCCGATCACCATGGACTGCCTGGCCCAGGCACGAGCCGGGCTCGGCCACGCCCTCAACCCGGAAGGAGAGCCCCCATCCCCCTCGCCCGTGCTGATCGCCGACTTCGCGAGCGGGCTGCTCGCCAACGCGGCAGCCCTCGCCAGACTCCTGGCACGAGCGGTGGCGGTGCCCAGCGGGTCGAGACGTGCCTGCTCGGCGGAGCGATCGGCCCCGGCGAGCAGACGGGAGGACCTAGCCCCAGCCCGCCAGGCGGGCGTAGAGGGTCCGACGGGTGTCGTAGGCCAGGCGCTCGGCTGCGGGGATGCGCGCGGGTAGCTGCACGACCCACAGGCCGCCCTCGCGCAGGACCCGTAGCAGGCTGGCGAGATGAGCGAGGACCGTCGGGGCCGAGTCGAGGTGCTGGAGGACGTGGAGGCTGTAGACCAGGTCGAAGGACCGCTCGGCCCAGCGGCTCAGGCTCTCGTCGGTCTCCACGACGAAGGTGCAGTTGGGCCGGGAGGCATGCAGGCTGGTCGCCTGGGCGACCATGGCCTCGGAGATGTCCATGCCCACGTAGCTGTCGAAGGCCTCAGACAACGGGGGGGCCAGGCGGCCAACCCCCAACCGAAGTCGAGGACGCGCTCCCGGCGCTGCGGACGACCCAGGGCCCGGGAGCGCTCCAGCAGGGCCTCGGCCTGGTCGGCCCCGGTGGCCAGGAACTCGTCGCGGTCCCAGCGCCCGAACTTGTGCCGACGGTAGGACAGGATCGCCCAGAGCGGGTCGCGCTGCGCGAGGTCCTCCCACTCCTGGCGCCGGCGCTCCACATCGGTGTTCACCATGCGCACTCCCAGCCCCTCGAAGTCTGGCGCAGCGGCGCCCGGGTGCCTCTGCACCCCGTGGCGCCACGATACCCGGACACGACGCTGAGAGTAGAGTCGCCGTGGCCCTGGGCGCCGGGGGAGGATGTCCCACTACAAAGTGGCCTCAGTCTGCTCGGCCGAGGTCCTAGGCGAGGAGGCTGGCGAGCCCTGGCCGCCTTGATGAGGGCCGCTTTCAGAAATCTTGCCCATCCGCGCCCAGCACCACCCCCCTGGTGCCGTTGGTGATCCCGATCCGGCCACCAGCGCTTGGGTCAGCTGGCGCCGCCCTACACCGTGGTCAAAGGCATCAGCCAGGGAGGTATCCCAAGCCCCTCGTAGAGGTTGTAGCCGGTGATGGCCGACCCGCCGTCAGAACTCGGGGCGCTCCAGGTGAGGCTGGCCTGGGCATTGCCGGCGCTGGCCGAAAGGGCGCTGGGCGCGCCAGGCACGCTGAGCGTGC
>JAVKSL010000016.1:16609-41585 GCA_039583695.1 Acidimicrobiales bacterium
GCTCCAGGTGAGGCTGGCCTGGGCATTGCCGGCGCTGGCCGAAAGGGCGCTGGGCGCGCCAGGCACGCTGAGCGTGCCAGCCTGCCAGGCCACGGTGACGGTGTTGGAGGTGGCCTCTATAGGTGCTGTCCCGTCGGGCCCCGAGATCTCGGCCACGTAGCCGAGGGTGGTCCCGCCCGGGTTGGACACCGTGGCCGAGCAGGTGGACCCGGTGCCGCAGTTGGCCAGCACCGTCCCCGAGGCGGTCTCGATCACGATGTAATACGGCGTCGGGCCGACGTCGTAGCCGTTGGTGCTGGCGCTCAGCGTCACCGGCGAGCCGCCCGCCACCGAGGTGGCTGAGGCGGCAAGGCTCACCGAGGTGCCCGAGGAGGCCGGGGTGACAGAGACCTCGTTGGAGGGGCCCGACGCGCCGACCGCGTTGAGCGCTCTCACCGTGAAGTAGTAGGTGGTGGCGTTGGTGAGGCCGCTCACGGTGTAGCTGGTCGCGCTGATGGGGCTGGCGTTGGCCGGGGTCGATGACTCCCCGCCAGGGCTGGTCCCCTCGTAGAGGTTGTAGCCGGTGATGGCCGACCCGCCGTCAGAGCTCGGGGCGCTCCAGGTGAGGCTGGCCTGGGCATTGCCGGCGCTGGCCGAAAGGGCGCTGGGCGCGCCAGGCACGCTGAGCGTGCTGGCTGGACAGAGCTGAGCTGCGAGCCCAGCCGCATCCGGCGTGCCGAGCCCGCTGGCCATGTCGTAGCCCACCCCCGCTGGATAGAGCCCACCGTTGGTTGCGGTGTGGTCGTTGTTGCCACTGGTGATGTCTTGGAACGCATTGGCGTAGGAGGAGCCACCGGCGATCCGATACAGGGCCGGGTTGGCGAAACCGATGGGGGCGCTGCATGACGGATCGGAGTTGATCACCGCCATCAGCCCGGCCCAAAGCGGTGCTGCCGCACTGGTGCCGCCAATGCCTCCTTGCCACCCGGTGACTCCCGTTGCGGCTCCGGCGTAGTAGACGACGTAGCCGGTGCTGGGATCCGAACTCGCGCTCACGTCGGGGACCTCACGGCAGTAGCCGGCGGTCGGCGCGCTGCAAGGAGTCCCAGAGGAGTTTGCGTTGATTACGTGCAGCCCCCCGGGAGCGCCGCTCTGGTAGCCGGGCATCACCCAGTTGGCGGAGATGCCCCCGCCGCCAGCCCCGGCAGCGTTGTTCCAGACCGTCTCGGCCGGCGGAGGGCCGGCGCTCGTGAGGGACGTCCCCCCGACACCTGTCACGTAGGGCTGGCTGGCCGGGTCGTTGACCGCCAACGTCGTCGGGCCACCACCTGGGGAGCAGGCCTCCGAGCCAGCGTCGCCGGTAGCGGCAAAGATCCCCTGCCCCTGGGCGGCGGCCTGTTGGAACAGGGTGTTCTCCGCCGAGAGCGTGGCGCTGCCCCCGGCATCGGGCTCGCAGACCCCCCATGAGGTAGAGATCACCTTCTGGGCGTCGGCGGTGACGATTGCGCTGTAGGTGTCGTAGGGACCGGAGGCGCCATTGTTGGGCCCTTGGTAGACGTCGATGCTCGCCTGCGGGGCGAGCCCGATGACCCCCTCGATGTCGAGGGTCGACTCCAGGCCTCCCCCAGTGCCGGTTGCACCCGCTCCGCCATCTACCTGGGTGTAGGCGACCGAAGCACTGGTGGCGTAGCAGGTCTGGTAGGCAGTGATGTCGGAGTTGTGGGCATTGGGTGCCAGCTCGTAGACGGCCACGCCCTGATGGGCACCCAGATCACCCGCGCCGTACAGGCCCGAGAACCGGTAGGCGGAGGCGATCTGGTCTGCGGTGTAGGAGCCGTAGTTCCCGGCTGCCGTGGTGGCCGCCGTGCAGGCCTGTGGACCACCGGTCACCACCTGGGGGGCGAGCGCCGGGCTGGACTGCACCGGTGCCGCAAGAACCCCCAAAGGTCGGGCAAGGTGCAGGTCGTTGAGCCCGATCACGCCTTGGACGCTGCTAGCGACACTGCCCGGGAAGAGGGGGGCGGCCGTGCTGGCGTAGGCGCTCCGCCCGCCGGGGGTCTGATAGCTTCGGAAAGCGACCGAGAAGGCATGCGACAGCTGCCCCGCGGTGGCGCTCACCGGGATGCTCAGATGGTTGGCCGAGATCGTCCCCGGGTGCAGGCCCTGCGCTCGAAGGCTCGCTTCGAGCGCAGCTATGGCGCTGTCGGTGGGCCCGAACTGCGCCGGGAACTGGCCGGGAGCCAGGTAGTGATGGTATACAGGCGAACCCGGCGTCGACACCTCGCTGGCGAATCGGGCCAGGCCAGCCGGATCACGGGGCTGGAGCACCACGTCGACGTGAAGCTGGGTCGTGGCCGGCACGTACCCAACGGCTCTGGCACCGTTGGGCACGAGGGGAGCAGAGCCAACCCGTGCCGGTGGCACAGCCTGTCCCCCTGTCGAGGGCGGCGAGGACAACCTAGCTGCGCTGGCCAGCGTTGCGGCCGGAGCCACCGGGGCGGCTGCCACGCCTGTGCCCGCAAGCGTGGCAACTACGGCCACCGTGCCAAGGAGACGACGAGCCCCCGGGAGCTGGGTCAGTCGAGACTTCATCGCCGTTGTTCTCCTTGGTTCTTCCGCTGGGAGTATGGACCACACTAGAGGTTTCGACAGCTACCCCTGCAACCTTGAGGAGTCATCGCGCCTGGCGACCCGGCCCAGCGGTTGCCCGGCCTTCGAGCGGCTTGGGGATGCCAACCAGGACCGAGCGGCCCTGGGTTTGGGGACGCGAAGGAGGGGGCCCGGGGGCCCCCTCCTTCGCTCAACTGCTATTTGGGTGCTGCTGGTGGGCCTGGCCGGCTAGCCGGTCTGGTTCACCGTGGTGGTGTCGGTTAGACCACCGTAGGTGACCGTGATCAGGCAGCTGCCGACCGTGGAGGACGCCGTGTAGGTGACGCTGGCCACCCCCGAGGCGTTGGTGGTGGTCGGCGAGCCGACGATCGTCCCGCACGCCGACGGCGGCCCGGCCGGGAAGGCCGGCCCTGCGGTGAAGGTGATCGACTGCCCGGGGAGCGGGACCGCAGCGTCACCCAGCAGGGTGGCGGTGAGGGTGGTCGTCGACGCCCCGTTTGCCGGGATGCTGGCGACGGTCACCCCTGCGGTGAGCGCCTTGTCCAAGGTGAGCACGACGGCCTGGCTCTGGCCACCGTCAGCCTCGGTGAAGGTGAGCGTGCAGGTCCCCGAGTCGTTGGTGGCCGGCGAGGGGATCGGGCCGATCGTGACATGGCCCGTTGCGTCGGTCTTGGCGAACGGGAAGGTTCCCGTGCAGAAGGACTTGGGAGTCCCCGACAGCGACACGAGGATCGGGTCTGAGGCCAGGCCCGCCCCACCCTCGGTGACGGTCACCTTGCCGGTGAGCGTGTCGGTCCCGTTGGTGACCAGCGTCGTGGGCGTGATGCTCGCGCTCAGCGTCGTGGCCGCGGCCGGGAACTCGGTCTGGGTGATGTACTGGGTCTCGGTGGCGACCGCCGGGGGCGTGGAGACCGACACCGTGATCGGGCAGAAGCCGATCGCCGTGCCGGCGGTGTAGACCACGGTGGCCACTCCGGAGGTGTTGGTGCCCGCGGTGGCGCTGCCGAGGGTGCCGCAGGAGCCGGGACTCGGGAAACCAACACCTGTCTTGAAGGTGACGGTGATGCCCTGGGCCGGGATGCCCAGGTTGGTGACCGTGGCGCTGACCACCGAGGTGGTGGCGCCGTCAGCGGGCACCGAGGCCGGGCTGAAGCTCACCGTCAGGGTCGGGTCCTGGACTATCGCCACGGTTGCGGTGGCCCCGGTGTCGTCCTCGGTGGCGGTGATGGTGCAGGTGCCGCCGGCGGGCAGTTGGGCCGAAGTTGCCGCGGTGTAGGTGAGGACTGCCTGGCCGCTGGCCCCGGTCAGGATGCCCATGGTGTGGGCGTCAAGGACGGTGCCGCCGGTGAGGGTCCCGCAACTGGAGCCGGGGCTCTCGTGGAACACGACCGGGTCGTTGGCCTGGGCGTGGCCACTCACGGTGACCGTGGCGGTCAGCACCGAGGTGTCGGTCCCGTTGGCGGTGATGGTGGTCGGGTTGGCGGTGAAAGACAGCACCTGCGCGCCCGGCGGCGGCGACGGCGCGGTCTGGGTGACGATCACCGTCGAGGAGTTGCCGTAGGTGGCGTCGGTGGCGGTGATGGTGCAGGTCCCCGCGATCGGCGTCGAGGTGTAGGTGGCGGTGAGCACCCCCGAGGCGTTGGTGTTGCCCGAGGTGGGCACCAGAGCGCCGCAGGCACCGGTGACGCTGGCCGACGTGGTGAGGGTCACCTTGTCGTTGGCCGCCGGCGTGCCGGTGTTGGGGTTGAGCACGGTCACCGTGATCGCCGAGGTCGAGGTCCCGTTGGCGGAGATCGAGGCCGGGCTGGCGGTGATGCTCACCGGGCCGGGAGCGGTGCGAGCCGCCGCCTGGATCGAGGCGACCAGCGCGTCGCTGACCGCGGCAGAGCCGCCGTACACGAACCCGCTGGCCTCGGTGGAGGCGTGGGCCGTGGCGAAGGCGATGACCGCAGCGCCGCTGGTCGGGCTGTCGGTGATCAGCGTGGGCGCACCCTCCTGGCCCGACAGCTCGGAGCCGGCGAGGGCGTCGGAGCTGAAGCCCGCGGGGGCCCCGTTGGATGCGGGGAAGCTCGGGTCGAAGCCGTTGGCCACGTTGAACATGGTGTCGGTGAAGCCGTAGTTGGTGATCTCGTCGACGGCCAGGGCCTCGGCGGTGGCGCCGCGGTCAGGACCGGCCGGGTTGTCGACGGTGATGCCGAACTGGGCCTTGAGCTGGGCGATCTGAGCCGGGTTGACGGCTGCGCTGCCCCCCACGACCACGACCTTCTTGATCGCGTCCTTGGTGATCAGGCTGACCACCTGGGGCGACAGCGTGGTGGAGGTCCCGTTGGTGAGCATCATCGGGAAGTGGTTGTGGTACGCCAGCGCCCCGGCGCCCAGGGCGTCGGGGAAGTTGAGCCCGGTGGCCAAGATCGCGGTGTTGAGCCCACCGGACTGGCCGACCGTGTCGTTACCGGCCACGGTGTCGGCCGCGTAGGCCGTGTCGAAGCGCGTGGGCCCCGAGACCCGGGTCACGCTGTAGCCCAGCTTGGCGATCGAGGTGGCCACCGAGGCGGACACCGCGGAGGTGCCGCCCAGCACGATCACGTTGGTCGCGTGCAGGGTGGCAAGCTCGGCCTGGGTCGAAGACGGCAGGGTGTCGGGGTTGGTGAGCAGGATCGGGGCGCCGAGGCCGCCGTTCTCGTTGCCCGCCAGGTACGAGCCGGAAAGGGCGTCGGGGAAGTTGGCCCCCGAGGCCACGATCACGGTGGCCGCCCCGTGGGGGAACGCCTGGTTGGCGATCGCCACCGCGGTGGCGAAGCGGTCTGGCCCGGCGAGGCGGGTCAGGGTGAAGCCGGGCGTGGCGCTGGCGCTGGCCAAGCCCACGAAGCCGACGCCGCTGGCTGCGGCGAGCGTCGAGACGCCGCCTACTGCCAAACGGCGTAGCCATACGGGTGTATTTCGCATTCAGCCTCCTGAGCTCGAGGTTTCGTCCTAGTTTTGGGTCCTGCTTCGAACCGGGCCCGTGCCAGCCCCGGGGGGACCAGAACTTGCGCCGTCGGACACCCTAGCACATCTTGGTGTCCTGCACAGGATGACGCACTAGCTAGCCCGTTGTCACACACTTGGGCAAGTATTCCTGACCACCCGTAGCCCACCCGGTCCGGCCCCCACGGGATAGCCCGATATGGCCACGCCTCCGAGGTCGGGACAACCTCTTTGGAAGCGCCTCGGGCTCGTCGACCAGGGCGGCAGCTTCGAGCCGGCACAGGCTCTCGACTGCCGGCCAGCACTTGCGCTTGGCAATCGTGGCGCCGGACTCATCGACCACCCTGACGGTGTGCGCCGGAGCGATCCCAGGATCGATCCCTACCCGGCGTCTGTGTCCCAACAGCGGGATCGACGACGCCGACTACCTGATCGCCGCCACCGCGCTGGTCCTCGACGCGGGCCTGTTGACCATGAACCTTCGCCATTTCCCAATGCTCGCCGGTCTTCGCCCGGCTTACTGAACACCCTTGGGGATGGCGACGGGCGACGTCAGGGAACGCTGGCTGGGACGGCTACGCTGTCCCGTCCCTGGTGCCCAGCGTCGCTGACATGTTGGGCATTGCCGGCCCGTGTCATCTGGGGGCTGGCCCGATATAAATCACCTCGGCGTCATTATCTGAGATGAGGTGCCAGACCACCCGCCAGTCGAGGTGGAAGCGAACCGGGGTGATCTTGGCCACGAGGTGCCCGTCTTCGTTGTCAATGACCCAGGTCGTGGTGCCGATCGTCTCGGAGGCGGCAATGTGTCGAAGGACCGCGTTGACAGCCGCTAGCAGCTCCACCTGGGCGGGATCGGCTTCCAGCGCGTCGAGCTGGTCGTATGGCTGGTCGAGGTAGGTGAGATCGAGGGTCATCACACTTCAGCCTACCCGCCCCCCTACCAGGTGGCCAATTGTGGCAATATGTCGATTTCCATACTGGGATTATGGGTATTATACTATTTGGGGTAACACAAATGGGCGAGGATCAAGGAGCAAGAGCTGCTGGAGGTGGCAGCCTTGACCGCCCCAGCCCGACTCTCACACCACACCTTCACATAGCCCAGGAGACCAGTGCAGATGACCACCACTGTCCACGAGGTGGTCCTTGACGAGCGCCGCCGCACGAGCCTCGCTCGCGTCGGTCACAAGGACCACCACCGCTATCTCGTCGAGGAGCTCTCCGACGGGACCATCGTCCTCAAGCCTGCCGTGACCATCGCCGCTGCCGAGCTGGACATGCTTCGCAGCCCAGAGGTTCTCAGGGCCATCAAGCAGGCAATGGATCCCTCCGCCCGACGCAGGAGGCGTCCGCTACCGCCTCAGCCGACCGCCTCGGCTGACTAGGTCGAAGCGCCCACCCCCACCACCGTTCCACTTTCCGCCACAGACTGTGCTGTAGTTGCACGGAGTCGGTGCCGACCGCCAGACCTGGGTCCTGCGACGGCGTAGTCATGGGCAGACATCCTTCCACATAGCTAGACATGAAGCTCCTCCGTTGCTAGGATACAAGGCTGGGAGTGGGCCCTCCAAGAAAGCACGGCCGGGAATGGGCTGACTACTGCTTCCGACCACTAGTGCGCTGATGCTATACTAAGTGCGTGTGGCGTCTGATCCCGTCTCCTGGATTCCGAGAGTGGCGGGTCTCGCTCAACCCCGACTCCCGAGCCGCGGTCGATGATGCCCTCGCGTACCTGCGCCAGTTCGGGCGCGACGCCGCCCTGCCCTACGTACGCCACCGCATCCAAACCTCGCGGCACTATCCAGACATGTCCGAGGTGCGGATACTCACCGAGAAGCGCCAGCTACGGGTGCTGGTGAGCTTTGAGGCAGGAGACCTGGTGCTGGTGGTGGTCGGCGGCGACAAGACCGAATCGGGCAACGTCTGGTACTTCGATGCCATACCCGCAGCCGACGAGTTGATCGACCAGTTCAGGAACTATCGAGCAAGGAGGAACCAATGACCAACGCACCCGAGTTCCCTCCCGGATGGGAGGAGTTCGACCCCGATGACCATGAGCAGAGCGACAACCCCAGCTACCAGGAGGCCCGCAAGAAGGCCCGCCAGCAGCGCGAGGTGCGCACGGAGGCCTACGGGTACCTGCTTCGCGAGCTGAGGCAGGGCCAGCAGATGACCCAAGTCGCCTTGGGCGAAGCTCTCCACATGATGCAGTCCGACGTGTCCCGGATCGAGCGCCAACGAGACCTGCGCGTCTCGACCCTGGCGGCCTATCTCTGGGCGCTTGGCGCAGACGAGGTCGCCCTTCAAGTCCACTTCCCCGACCACGAGCCTGTCGTGGTACCCCTGGACACGCTCGCCAGCTAGCCACGCCGGCGCGTCGCTCCTCAAGACCGTTCGGGGCCGCCCGAGGCAGCGATGTCCTATTCGCTACCTCGCTGAGGAACGGTCGGCCACCTCCTAATCCAGCACGCTGGCCGCACGGTGGATCACCCCGTTGTCGAGCGGGTCGATGTAGCTGCGCATGGTGGTCGCCGGGTTGGCGTGGCCGAGGACCTTCTGGATGTCGAGCAGGTCGAAGTGGTGCGCACCATCCTCAGTGACCGCTCGGTGCAACATGCCCGCCGCGCTTCGACGCAGGTCGTGTGGGCTGAGGTGCCCCAAGGCCGCCTCGTCGGCCCGCAGGGTGACCAGCTTGGCGATGCTGCACGGCTGTTTGAACGGCTGGCCCCAAGAGACGTGGCCGATCCCACCACCGGGCTTCTGGCGGCGGACGACCGGGTCCGATGATCTGAGCGGCCGGTGCAGGGCGTCCACGTAGCGGTCCAGGTAGTCATCCAGCAGGTGGAGCAGAGACGGAGCGACCGCGACCTTCCGGGGTTAATTGGCCTGTATCTTGATACTGGGTGTCACTGGGCGCGGGCGCGAAACCCTCACCCTGGTTGCCCGAGCGAGTGAGGCGCTGGCATCGCAGAAGCTTGGAGGTCTGTGGCCGCGTCCTGGATTAGGCGCGGGCTGGCACGAACGCATGGACCACAAGCACGAGGGTGCCATCTGTCTCCACTCCGGTGATCGTCGCCACGAACGGTCCGGCGCCGCTATCGGCCACCAGGACATCTTCACCCACGATAGGGACCCGGTCCTCCTCCCAACAGCCCGGTGGGACGACGGCCCGGCCTTGACGCACTGGCGCAAAGGTCAAGTCAGCGACTACTCGCGGCAAGTCTCTCACGAGCTCTATCGTAGCTCGATGGCCAGCTGCTAGGCGCTCCGACGAGGGTCAAAGGCCCGAAGCACAGTGGCGAAGCGATCGAGTAGGCCCGCACGGAGCTTCGCGCGCTCGGTCCTGCTGAGCGCGACGTATTCGGCCAAGTCTGGTGGATAAGCGCATACGAGCACGTCAACGTGGCGATCCGACAAGGGAAGCAACTCGTCGCCGTCAAGTACCTCGGTCGCGACCAGCGAGCAGCCAAGGGCACGGAGCTCGCCTGCCTGAGCGAGCCCGTAGATCGACCATTGGGTCCCACGCACGATGATCTGGGCCTCCAACTCGTTGGCGACGGCCAAACACGATATGGCCAGGGCACCACAAGGCTCAAAACCAGGGACAACCTGGTAGGCAGGAGCATGGGCCAGGGTGAGCTTCAGCGCGTTGATGACATCGTGATCATCGTTCATACGGACCAACAGCTGCTCGTCCTGTCCAACCTGACCATCGCCTCGCAGCCTCACCCGCCTCAGCGCCACGTGTGGGTCCATACCGTGTGGCCCCCGGGGGTGGGGCGCGACACCCCGCCGTCGGCTGTCCGCCAACACACAGCGCTGTGGTTGTCGGCCGAAAGAGCGCACTTGGTGGCCTCGCCACAGATCGGACATCGGTCGCCGGCCGAAACACGGCGCCACGAGGGGGCCGTGCTCTCGTCACTGTCGATGGCATCCGGCAAAGACGTGGCTGGCACTGACAACCAGTCTGATTCGGGCCGCGTGATCAGGCGGGCGTTGTTGTAAGCCATCGCCAGGGTCAGGATGGTGTAGCCGACATAGACTTCGTCGCGGCGGTCAACGACCAGAGCAAGGTGCGCCGGGCGGTTTCCTGCCAGCCTGAGGGGCAGGAGCAATTGGATGCGACCGTCCCGATCCGACGAGGGCCAGTAGAACTGCGGCACCGCGAGATGCCAGTTCATCCGGACCCGCTTGCCTACCTCACGAATCGCCCCGTCCAACATGATGCGCCGTTGCACCTCGTCTTCAGGGAGTTCGGCAGGCCAACGCTCGTCGCGGGCGCCGAGGATGTGGTCCAGGTTCGGAACCAGCTCGCGGGTGGGGTCGTAGACCAGTTCAGCGGGATTGGCGAAATACCTGGCCGGCTGCAGGGCATCGACGTCGAGCGGACGGATCCGCCAGTCCCCGAAGGTCACCCAGTCTTTGAACACCCACGGCTGCTGCCCTGGGTTCCGGTTTGCCTCGAACAGGCCTACGATCGGTTCGAAGTGAGGCGTGAAGAGGCCTGTGTTGAACGCAGCAACCTCGATGCCCCGCTCGTCGGTGCCGGTGACGAGCTTGCCCTCCTCCAAGACTCGCGCATAAGCGTACCGCACGTAGCTGGCAAGGACCGGCAGGCCCCCGGTCGGTTCGGTCGGATTGTCCCACTGCTCGGGCTGGGCTTTGGCCTCGAGCTGAGCGAGGCGTAGGTTCCACCCTTCCCGGTGGTCGTGGCCCGGCGGGGCTGGGATCCACGCGTCTGCGAAGAGACGGCGGCCGGGCTCGGTGCTGGGATGCGTCGCGAAGGACGCGGGTAACTCCTTTGTGCTTGGGATTCGTGTGTGAACTGCAATATGTGAATAGCCTCCATCTGGTGGAGGTGGACCTCACGTTAGCGGCCGCGTGCCTCCGGTCCGACGAGCTGTTCAAGCCCCCGGTCCCTTCGGCAGTGTTGGACCGCACGCCCGACGCCGGACAGGCTTCCGGCTGCCCCACCGGCTGTCCGAGGGCCCCGCCGGAGCCAGGTAGTCATCCAGCAGGTGGAGCAGAGACGGAGCGACCGCGACCTTCCGGAGCCGGGCCTTCTTGCCGATCCACTCGACCGTTGGGTCGCGGCCCAGGCGGAGGTTCCCGATCTGAAGGTGGACGATCTCAGCCACCCGCATCCCGGCCAGTCCGAGCCGGAGCACCAGCTCGTCTCGGCGTCGGTCAACGCGCGCGGGTGCACCGCCCCTGTGTGGGCGAACAGAGCGGTCAGCTCGGCCCGGTACTGCTGCGCTGTCTTGGGGTTGGTGTAGCGCCCGACAAACCGGTCGATCAGCTCCCCGGCGAGTGGCTGAGCGCAGTCAGCTCCGACCTCGCGGCACCGAGTAGGGGTCGGGGGGTGCTTGGGGGGCGGAGCCCCCCAAGTGTGGGTTAATTGGCCTGTATCTTGATCTCGATGTCGACCCCGGCGGGCAGGTCCAGGCGCTGGAGGGCGTCGACGGTCTTGGGGCCGTGCTCGACGATGTCCACCAGGCGCTTGTGGATCCGCATCTCGAAGTGCTCCCGGCTGTCCTTGTACTTGTGCGGCGAGCGGATCACTGTGTAGCGGTGGCGCTCGGTGGGAAGTGGCACCGGGCCGCGGATGCGGGCCTGGGTGCGCAGCAGGGTCTCCACGATCTTCTTGGTGGAGCTGTCGATGATCTCGTGGTCGTAGGCCTTGATCCGGATCCTGATGCGCTGGTGGCTGGTGTCAGCCATCTACTTCAAGATCTTCGTGACGCGCCCCGCGCCCACGGTGCGGCCGCCCTCGCGGATGGCGAAGCGCAGCCCCTCGTCCATGGCGATCGGCTTGCCCAGCTCGACGGTCATGGAGGTGTTGTCCCCGGGCATGACCATCTCGGTGCCCTCGGCCAGGGTGATCGAGCCGGTCACGTCGGTGGTCCGGAAGTAGAACTGGGGCCGGTAGTTGTTGAAGAACGGCTTGTGCCGGCCACCCTCCTTCTTGGTGAGCACGTAGACCGAGGCCTCGAACACCGTATGGGGAGTAATAGAGCCCGGCTTGCACAGGACCTGCCCCCGCTCGACGTCGTCCTTTTTCGTGCCCCGGAGCAGCGCGCCGATGTTGTCACCGGCCTGGCCCTGGTCGAGGGACTTGTTGAACATCTCCACCCCGGTGCACACCGTGGCCTGGGTGGGGCGCAGGCCCACCAGCTCGACCGGGTCACCCACCTTGACGACGCCCTGCTCGACCCGGCCGGTCACCACGGTGCCCCGACCCTGGATGGTGAACACGTCCTCGATGGACATGAGGAACGGGCGGTCAACCTCCCGGGTCGGCTCGGGGATGTAGTCGTCGACCGCGTTCATCAGCTCCATGACCTGCCCAGCCGCGGCGGGGTCGCCCTCGAGGGCCCGCAGGGCGCTCACCCGGATGACCGGTACGTCGTCGCCGGGGAACTCGTTGTCGGTAAGCAGCTCGCGCACCTCCAGCTCGACCAGCTCCAACAGCTCGGTGTCGTCGACCATGTCGGCCTTGTTGAGGGCCACCACGATGTAGGGGACGCCCACCTGGCGGGCCAGCAGGACGTGCTCACGGGTCTGGGGCATCGGGCCGTCGGCGGCGGAGACCACCAGGATCGCCCCGTCGACCTGGGCCGCGCCGGTGATCATGTTCTTGATGTAGTCGGCGTGCCCCGGCATGTCCACGTGCGCGTAGTGGCGCTTGTCGGTCTCGTACTCGACGTGGGTGATCGAGATGGTTATGCCCCTGGCCTTCTCCTCCGGGGCGTTGTCGATGCTGGCGAAGTCACGCACGGCCACCGCGGGGTTGTGCTCGTGCAGGACCTTGGTGATCGCCGCAGTCAGCGTCGTCTTGCCGTGGTCGATGTGACCCATCGTGCCCACGTTGATGTGTGGCTTGTTTCGCTCGAACTTGCGCTTGCCCATAGGGGATGCGACTCCTGTGTTGTTAGAAAGAAAGAGTTGACTGAAGAAGGCTCATTCGCCCCGGACCCGGGCCACGATCTCTTTGGCTATGGCTTCGGGGACCTCGGAGTAGGCGTGGAACTGCATGCTGAACGTCGCCCTGCCCTGGCTCCGGCTGCGCAGGTCAGTAGCGTAGCCGAACATGTCGCTCAGCGGGACGTAGGCCTTGATGACCTGCGAGGTGCCCCGCTGGTCCATGCCCTCCACCCGGCCCCGCCGCGAGGACAGGTCCCCGATCACGTCGCCCATGTACTCCTCTGGCGTGACCACCTCGACCGCCATGATCGGCTCCAGCAGCGCGGGGCGGGCCTGCCGGGCGGCCTTCTTCACCGCCAGCGATCCGGCGATGCGGAACGCCATCTCCGAGCTGTCCACCTCGTGGTAGGAGCCGTAGGTGAGGGTGACCCGAACGTCGACCATCGGGTATCCCGCCAGCACACCCGAGGTGAGGGCCTCCTGGATGCCGGCGTCGATGGAGGGGATGTACTCCTTGGGGATGACCCCGCCGGTGATCTTGTCCACGAACTCGTATCCCCCGCCGGGCCCGGTGGGCTCCAGGGAGATGACCACGTGGCCGTACTGGCCCCGGCCGCCGGTCTGGCGGATGTAGCGCTCCTCGACCTTGGTGACTGCCTGGCGGATCGTCTCGCGGTAGGCCACCTGGGGCTTGCCCACATCCGCGTTCACCTTGAACTCGCGCAGCATCCGGTCGACCAGCACCTCGAGGTGCAGCTCGCCCATGCCCGAGATCACCGTCTGGCCGGTCTCCTCGTCGGTGTGCACCCGGAAGGTGGGATCCTCCTCCGACAGGGCATACAGCGCCTTGCCCAGCTTGTCCTGGTCGGTCTTGGTCCGCGGCTCGACGGCCACATGGATCACCGGCTCGGGAAAGTCCAGCGACTCCAGCACCACCGGGGCGGCAGGGTCGCACAGGGTGTCGCCGGTGGTGGTGATCTTGAGGCCCACCGCGGCGACGATGTCGCCCGAGTACACGGCGTCCTTGTCCTCGCGGTGGTTGGCGTGCATCTGCAGGATACGCCCCACCCGCTCCTTGCGGCCCTTGGTGGAGTTGAGCACCGAGGAGCCCTTCTCGAGGGTACCGGAATAGACCCGGAAGTAGGTCAGCTTACCCACGTAGGGGTCGCTCATGATCTTGAAAGCCAGCGCCGAGAA
This sequence comes from Acidimicrobiales bacterium, assembly GCA_039583695.1. Taxonomy (GTDB): domain Bacteria; phylum Actinomycetota; class Acidimicrobiia; order Acidimicrobiales; family JAJPHD01; genus JAVKSL01. The sequence continues at coordinate 30,290 of JAVKSL010000016.1, forward strand.
CGGCGCCAGGTCATCGGCGGGGCGCTCGACCTTCTCGATGCCCTTGATGTCGGTGCCCACCGTCGGGGGCACGTCGAGCGGGCTCGGAAGGTAGTCGACCACCGCGTCCAGCAGCGGCTGGACGCCTTTGTTCTTGAAGGCCGAGCCCAACAGGACCGGCACGAAATGCCCGTCGACGGTCCCCCGGCGCAGCGCCCGGCGAAGGTCATCGGCGGTGATCTCCTCGTCGGAGACGAAGCGCTCCATGATCTGGTCGTCGAAGTTGGAGGTCACGTCGATGAGCGCCTGGCGGGCGGCGTCGGCCGCCTCGAGGAGCTCGGTGGGGATGTCGGTGACCGTCCAGCTCTCCCCCATGCCCTCCTCCCAGAGGAGCGCGCGCATGGAGAGCAGGTCCACGCAGCCCCTGAATCCCCCCTCGGTGCCGACCGGGATCTGCACCACCGCCGGGGTGGCGTCCAGGCGGTCGCGGATCATCCCTACGGTGCGGTCGAAGTCGGCCCCGATGCGGTCCATCTTGTTCACGAAGCAGATGCGCGGGACGTCGTAGCGGTTGGCCTGGCGCCACACCGTCTCGGTCTGGGGCTCCACCCCGGCAACCGCGTCGAAAACGGCCACGGCCCCGTCGAGGACCCGCAGCGAGCGCTCCACCTCGACGGTGAAGTCCACGTGGCCGGGGGTGTCGATGATGTTGATCCACATGTCCCGCCAGCGGCACGTCGTGGCCGCGGAGGTGATGGTGATCCCCCGCTCCTGCTCCTGGATCATCCAGTCCATGGTGGCGGCGCCCTCGTGGACCTCGCCCATCTTGTAGTTCTTGCCGGTGTAGTACAGGATCCTCTCGGTGGTGGTGGTCTTGCCGGCGTCGATGTGCGCCATGATCCCGATGTTGCGGGTCCTGGCGAGGGGGAACTCCCGGATGAGGGGGCTGGTCACCAGCGCCTCACCAGCGGTAGTGGGCGAAGGCCTTGTTGGCGTCCGCCATCTTGTGGAGGTCCTCTTTGCGCTTGACCGACGCTCCGACGCCGTTGGAGGCGTCCATCAGCTCGGCGGCGAGGCGCTCGGCCATGGTCCTCTCCCGGCGCTGGCGGGAGTAGCCCACCAGCCAGCGCACCGACAGGGTGCTGGCGCGGCGCGGCCTCACGTCGACCGGCACCTGGTAGGTGGCGCCACCGACCCGGCGGCTGCGGACCTCCAGCTCAGGTCGGGTGTTGTCCACCGCGCGCTTGAGCACGGTCATGGGCTCGCCACCCGAGCGCTCCTTGACCAGCTCCAAGGCATCGTAGACGATGCGCTCGGCGAGGGTCCGCTTGCCGCGCGACAGCACCTTGTTCACCAGCTGGGTGACCAGGGCAGAGCGGTACACCGGATCCGGCATGAGCTCGCGACGCTCGGCGGGGCCTTTGCGGGGCATCTCAGGCGTCCCGCTTGGTGCCGTAGCGGCTGCGGGCCTGCTTGCGGTCCCTGACTCCCGAGGCGTCCAGGGTGCCGCGCACGATCTTGTAGCGCACGCCAGGCAGGTCCTTGACCCTGCCGCCGCGAACCAAGACGATGGAGTGCTCCTGGAGGTTGTGGCCCACGCCGGGGATGTAGGCGGTGATCTCCACCCCGCTGGTCAGGCGCACCCGGGCGACCTTGCGCAGCGCCGAGTTGGGCTTTTTCGGGGTGTTGGTGTAGACCCGGGTGCACACGCCGCGCCGCTGGGGCGCGCCGCGCAGGGCCGGTGTCTTGGTCTTGGTCGACTTGGTTTCCCGCCCCTTGCGGACGAGCTGAGAGATCGTGGGCACAGACCTACCTTGACTTGGGAGAACCACCGTTGGGAGAGGGCACTGAGGCGCGGCGCGCCGGGCGACGCTTCCTAAGGATAGCGTGCGCGGCCCCCGACCTGCTCTCAGGAGGCCCCGCAGGGCTGTGGGATCCTAGCCGTTCTTGACTTTGAACGGGCCGGGGCTTATCTCACGCCCCGCGCGATCACCCCCCGGACTCTGATCGAGCGACTGGGGCACCCCGGTCGGCACAGATTTCTTGAGCGCTATACTATCAAGTGGAGAACTGGTTAGGAAGTCCAAGCTGTGCTGATGAGTCTCAATCCGTTCCGTGAGCTCGATAGCCTGGTCCACCAGGCGCCGACACCGTGAGGGTGGCCGTACCCGGTCACGGGACGCACACAGCCGTCCATCCAACCCGTAGACCAACCACAAGAAAGGAAATCAGACAATGCCTTTGCCCGTACGTCGCAACAAGGACGACGCCAGGTTCGATCCCTTCAGCGAGCTACGCCACCTCCAAGACCAGCTATCGAGCTACCTGGAGCGCTGGACAGGATCCCCGAGCCTCGTCGAGGGGACCTTTACCCCCTTGGCAGACGTCGAAGAGACCGACGACGCCTGGATAGCCGAGATCGAGCTCCCAGGGATCGACAAGCGCGACCTGGAGATCGAGGTGTCCACCAACCGCCTCAGCGTCAGCGGCGAGCGACACGACAAGGTCCGTACCGGCAATGTCCGCCGGCACACCCGCACCGTGGGGCGTTTCCATTTCGAGCTCACCGTCCCCGAGGCCATCGACCCCGACAAGGTGCAGGCAGATCTCGAGCATGGGGTGCTGACGGTCCGGATTCCCAAGCCCGCCGACTCCACACCCCGCCGGATCCAGGTGAGCTGAGGGCCCACGAGCCGGCTGCTCGCCGGGAACAACACTCGAGTGTGGTGCCCCGCAGCAAGGGCCTATGAGGTTTCGTGCGGCTGGGTGGGCACGGGCCCCGACCCACCACGGGCCCTGTTCCTCCGGAAAGCCTACGAGGCGTCTTCCTCGCCGGTCCATTTCGGCTCGCCGGCAGCAGCCCCCGCCGAGCCGCCGGTATCGCGCAGCCAGGCGGCCAGGTCCTCGGTCTCATCGGCACCAGAGGTCCAGAACTTGAGGTGCTCGGCCTCGGGAGCGTCCACCGCGACGTCGCGGTAGGAGCTCATGCCGGTGCCCGCGGGGATCAGCTTCCCGATGATGATGTTCTCCTTGAGGCCGTACAGGTGGTCCGAGCGGCCCTCGATCGCAGCCTCGGTCAGCACCCTGGTGGTCTCCTGGAACGAGGCCGCGCTCAGCCACGACTCGGTGGCAAGGGACGCCTTGGTGATCCCCATCAGCTCGGGACGACCCTCTGCAGGCCGGCGGCCGGCGGTCACCAGCGCCCGGTTGGCCTCGGCGTAATAACGTGCGTCCACCCGCTCGCCGGGCAGGAACTCCGAGTCTCCCGGCTCGGCCACCGACACCCGGCGCAGCATCTGGCGCACGATCAGCTCGATGTGCTTGTCGTGGATGGAGACGCCCTGGTCGCGGTAGACCTTCTGCACCTCGCCGACCAGGTACTGCTGGGTCTCGCGGATGCCCTTGATGTCGAGCAGCTCCTTGGGGTCCTTGGGGCCCTCGACCAATGGGTCGCCGGCCGCGACCTCGGCACCGTCGGTGACCTCCAGGTGCGCCCTGGGCGAGATGGCGTAGGCCTCCTCGGTGCCGTCGTCGGACACGACGGTCACCCGCCGGCCGGCGTCGTCGTCGGAGACCCTCACCACGCCACTGGCACGGGCCAGCATGGCCGCGCCCTTGGGGGTGCGGGCCTCGAACAGCTCGACCACCCGGGGAAGGCCGTGGGTGATGTCCTCCCCGGCGATCCCCCCGGTGTGGAAGGTCCGCATGGTGAGCTGGGTGCCGGGCTCGCCGATGGACTGAGCCGCGATGACTCCCACCGCCTCGCCAAGCTCGATCATGCGCCCGGTGGCCAGCGACTGGCCGTAGCAGGCCGCGCAGATTCCCTTCTCGGCCTCACAGGTCAGGACGGAGCGGCACCGGGCCCGGGTGACGGTCGGGTCGTTGCGCAGCGCCTCCATGACCTCGTCGGAGATGATGCGCCCGGCCTCGAGGACCTCGCCACTCGCCAGGGCGACCGGCTCGCAGATCATGCGGCCGTAGATCCGGGTCTCCAGGTAGGAGCGCCGTCCTGCCTGGTCGGCGACCAGGCCGTCGATCCAGATGCCCCTGGTGGTGCCGCAGTCGGGCTCGCGCACGATGAGCTCCTGGGCCACGTCGACGAGGCGCCGGGTGAGATACCCCGAGTCGGCGGTGCGCAGGGCGGTGTCGGCCAGGCCCTTGCGGGCACCGTGGGTGGAGATGAAGTACTCCAGCACGCTCAGGCCCTCCCGGAAGGAGGACTTGATGGGCCGGGGGATCATCTCCCCTCTCGGGTTGGAGACCAGGCCCTTCATGCCTGCGATCTGGCGTATCTGCTGGGAGTTGCCCCGAGCGCCCGAGTCGACCATCATGTCGAGGGGGTTGAACCGCAGCGCGGACAAGGTGGACTCCATCACCCGACCAACCTCGGAGTTGGCCGAGGTCCATATCTCGACCTCCTTCTGGCGCCTCTCGTCGTCGGTGATGATGCCCCGGCGGCACTGGGACTCGGCCTTCTCGGCCTCGCGCTCGTAGCGGTCCAAGATGGCGTCCTTCTCCGGCGGGGTGATCACGTCGTGGATGGAGATGGTGAGCCCAGAGCGCGACGCGTAGCGGAACCCCAGGTCCTTGATGCGGTCCAGGCTGGCGGCCACGACTGCCTTGGGGTAGTTGGCGGCCACCTCCTCCACGATCATGCCGATCGGCGTGTTGCGCCGGCCCACCACGTCGTTGACGAAGCGGAAGCCCTCGGGCAGGGCGGCGTTGAAGAACAGGCGTCCCGGGGTGGTCTCGATGGCCTCGGCGGTGACGTTCACCGAGGCCGTGGGCCGGTGGGAGGCCCGCCCCGCAGCCAGGTCTCGTTCGGGCACCGCGGCGGCCTCGTGCGCCGCCACAGCTGCGTCCATGCGCTCGGCCTCGGGGAGGCCATCGACGGCGTCGGTGTCGGTGTCGGACAGCGTGGGCCGCGGGACGGACACCGTGCCGTTGCGCCAGCCCGGGGGCGGCCTGAAGGTGATCCTGGCGTGGAGGTCCAGGTCGCCGGCCTCGTAGGCCTGCTCGACCTCCCACAGGCGGCGAAATACCCGTCCCTCCCCCTTGGCTCCGTCAACCGCGAGGGTCAGGTAGTAGCAGCCGAAGACCATGTCCTGGGTGGGCACCGTGATCGGGCGTCCCGTGGCCGGGGACAAGATGTTGTTGGCGCTAAGCATGAGGATGCGGGCCTCGGCCTGGGCCTCGGCCGACAGCGGCAGGTGCACCGCCATCTGGTCGCCGTCGAAGTCGGCGTTGAAAGCCGTGCACACCAGGGGGTGGATCTGGATTGCCTTGCCCTCGACCAGGATCGGCTCGAAGGCCTGGATCCCCAGACGGTGGAGGGTTGGCGCCCGGTTGAGCAGGACGGGGTGCTCCTTGATCACGTCCTCGAGCACGTCCCAGACCGCCGAGCGGCGGCGCTCGACCATGCGCTTGGCCGACTTGATGTTCTGGGCGGTCTCGGCGTCCACCAGGCGCTTCATCACGAAGGGCTTGAACAGCTCGAGGGCCATCTGCTTGGGCAGCCCGCACTGGTGCAGGGCGAGGGTGGGCCCGGCGACGATGACCGAGCGCCCGGAGTAGTCCACCCGCTTGCCCAGCAGGTTCTGGCGGAAGCGGCCCTGCTTGCCTTTGAGCATGTCGGACAGGCTCTTGAGCGGGCGGTTTCCCGGCCCGGTGACCGGGCGGCCCCGCCGGCCGTTGTCGAACAGGGCGTCCACCGCCTCCTGGAGCATCCGGCGCTCGTTGTTCACGATGATCTCGGGGGCGTCCAGGTCCAACAGCCTGCGCAGCCGGTTGTTGCGGTTGATGACCCGGCGGTACAGGTCGTTCAGGTCGGACGTGGCGAACCGGCCGCCGTCCAGCTGGACCATGGGGCGCAGGTCGGGCGGGATGACCGGGACCGCGGCCAGGATCATGGCCCGGGGGTCGTTGAGGCGCCGTCCCGTGTCGGGATCGCGCTGGTTGAACGCCGAGACGATCTTTAGGCGCTTGATCGCCTTCTGGCGGCGCTGGACCGAGAGCGGGCGGCGGCCGTCGACGGGGTCGATGGCGTCGCGGAGCTTGATCTCTTCCTCGTCGAAGTCGATGCGGCGGATGAGGTCAGCGATGGTCGCCGCGCCCATTCCCCCGTCGAAGTACTTGCGGGTCCCGGTCTTCTCGTCGTCGAGCCCGTAACGAGCCACCAGCTCTCGCCACAGTTGCTCGTCCTCGATGATCTTGCGGGCGTGAAGACCGCGCAGCTCGTCGAAGGCGCGCTGGCCCAGGTCGATCTCGCGCTGCGCCCGGTCGCGGATCTCCGCGATCTCCTTGTCCGAAGCCCGGTGGCGGGCACGGATCTCGGAGTCCTTGGCGCCGGAGTCCTCGAGGGTGGCCAGGTCGACCTCCAGGGCCTTGAAGCGGGCGTCGATCTGCAGGTCGCGGTGGCGCTCGATCTCGCTGGTCTCCTCGGCCAGCTCGGCCTCCAGGTTGGGCAGGTCGACGTGGAGGCGCTCCTCGTCGACCGCGGTCACCAGGTTGGCCGCGAAGTAGATGACCTTCTCGAGTTGCTTGGCCTTGAGCTCCTCCCGGACCTCGGTGCCCATCAGCAGGTACGCCAGCCAGGACCGGGTGCCGCGCAGGTACCAGATGTGCACGACCGGGGCGGCCAGCTCGATGTGGCCCATGCGCTCGCGCCGGACCTTGGACCGGGTGACCTCCACGCCACAGCGCTCGCAGATGATCCCCCGGAAGCGGACCCGCTTGTACTTGCCGCAGTAGCACTCCCAGTCCTTGGTGGGACCGAAGATCTTCTCGCAGAACAGGCCGTCCTTCTCCGGACGGAGCGTGCGGTAGTTGATGGTCTCGGGCTTTTTCACCTCACCCTTGGACCAGTCCCGGATTGACTCGGCTGTTGCCAGCCCGATGCGCAACTGGTCGAAGTTGTTGACGTCGATCATCTAAAAGCTCCTCTCCCCCGCCCTACGAGCGTCCTCTTCGTCTGATCCGCGCTCCGGCCGGCTGATGTCGATCCCCAGCTCCTCGGCGGTGCGGAACACGTCCTCGTCCAGCTCGCGCATCTCTATCTCCTCACCGGCGCGACCAAGCACCTCGACGTTGAGGCACAGCGACTGCATCTCTTTGATCAGCACCTTGAACGACTCGGGGATCCCTGGCTCGGGGATGTTCTCCCCCTTGACTATGGCCTCGTACACCTTCACCCGACCCAACACGTCGTCGGACTTGATCGTGAGCAGCTCCTGGAGGGCATACGCCGCGCCATAGGCCTCCAGCGCCCACACCTCCATCTCCCCGAAGCGCTGGCCGCCGAACTGGGCCTTGCCACCGAGGGGCTGCTGGGTGATCATGGAGTACGGGCCGGTGGAACGGGCGTGGATCTTGTCGTCCACCAGGTGGGCCAGCTTCAGGATGTACACGTAGCCGACGCTGATCGGGTTGTCATAGGGCTCCCCGGTCCGGCCGTTGTAGAGGGTGACCTTGCCGTCGGCGCCGATCAGGCGGGTGCCTTCGGCCCCATCGGGACGCAGGGTCTCGAAGATGTGCTTGATGGTGGGGTGCCGCCCGGCCTTGTCCTCCTCGTCCCAGTGGGCCCCGTCGAAGACCGGGGTCGCAACGGGGACGGTGGGGATGGCCCGGGGCTGGGTCTTGCGAAGGCCCGAGGGCCCCCCAGGAACGCCTGCGGCGGACCGGCCCTTGGAGGAATGGGCCGCCTCCGCCATGCTCGCCGTGCCCCGGTCCCGACCTGCTGTTGCCGTGCTGCGGCCGTCGCCCTCCCAGCCCCAGCGAGCGCCGTAGCCCAGGTGCGACTCGAGCACCTGGCCCACGTTCATCCGGGAAGGGACGCCGAGGGGATTCAAGATGATGTCCACCGGGGTGCCATCAGCCAGGTACGGCATGTCCTCGACGGGCAGGATCTTGGAGATGACCCCCTTGTTGCCGTGGCGTCCGGCCAGCTTGTCGCCCTCGGAGATCTTGCGGCGCTGGGCCACGTACACCCTCACCAGCTGGTTCACACCTGGTGGCAGCTCGGAGGCCTCCTCCCGGGAGAAGACCCGGACGTCGATGACCTTGCCCTCCTCACCGTGGGGAACCTTGAGGCTGGTGTCGCGCACCTCCCGCGCCTTCTCGCCGAAGATCGCCCGGAGCAGGCGCTCCTCCGGGGTCAGCTCGGTCTCCCCCTTGGGGGTCACCTTGCCCACCAGGACGTCGCCCGGCCCCACCTCCGCGCCAACCCGGATGATCCCGCGGTCGTCCAGGTCGGCCAGGATCTCCTCCGACAGGTTGGGGATGTCCCGGGTGATCTCCTCGGCACCCAGCTTGGTGTCGCGCGCGTCCACCTCGTGCTCCTCGATGTGGATCGAGGTGAGCACGTCGTCGCGCACCAGGCGCTCGGAGAGGATGATGGCGTCCTCGAAGTTGTAGCCCTCCCAGGGCATGAACGCCACGAGCAGGTTCTTGCCCAGCCCCAGCTCGCCGGCCCAGGTGGAGGGACCGTCGGCCAGGACGTCCCCGGCGGCGACGCGGGCGCCCTCGTCCACCACCGCGCGCTGGTTGATGCAGGTGTTCTGATTGGAGCGCTGGAACTTGGCCAGCGCGTAGCGCTTGCGCCCGAGCGGGTGACCAAGGCGGTCCGACTGGCCGGGGTCGTAGTCGACGCTGACGTGGCGACCACCCACCTCGACGACGGTGCCGTCCCCCTCGGCGAGGATCACGTCGCCGGCGTCGCGCGCCGCCCTCGCCTCGACCCCTGTCCCGATGAAAGGGGACTCGGGGACGAGCAGGGGCACTGCCTGCTTTTGCATGTTGGCGCCCATGAGCGCCCGGTTTGCGTCGTCGTGCTCGATGAAGGGGATCAGGGCGGTTGACACCGACACGATCTGCTTGGGAGACACGTCCATCAGATCCACCTCGCCGGCAGGCACCAGGTCGATCTCAGAGGTGGTCCCGTAGCTCGTGGCGGTGGCGCCAACCGTCACGCTGGCCCCCTGGGGACCCCGGCGCACCAGCACCTTCTCGTCGGCAAAGCGCCCCTCGCCGTCGAGGGTTGCGTTCGCCTGGGCTATGACGTGCTCCTCCTCCTCGTCTGCCGCGAGGTAGACGATCTCTTTGGTGACAACCCCGTCGACCACCTTGCGGTACGGGGTCTCGATGAAGCCATACTCGTTGACCCGGGCGTAGGAGGCCAGGGCCCCGATGAGGCCGATGTTCGGCCCCTCAGGCGTCTCGATCGGACACATCCGCCCGTAGTGGGAGGTGTGCACGTCACGAACCTCGAACCCGGCCCGCTCCCTGGACAGGCCGCCGGGGCCCAGGGCAGAGAGGCGCCGCTTGTGCGCCAGCCCGGACAGCGGGTTGTGCTGGTCCATGAACTGCGAAAGCTGGCTGGTCCCGAAGAACTCCTTGATCGCCGCCACCACCGGGCGGATGTTGATCAGGCTCTGGGGAGTGATCGCCTCCACGTCCTGTGTGGTCATGCGCTCGCGCACCACCCGCTCCATGCGGCTCAGACCCACACGCACCTGGTTCTGGATCAGCTCTCCGACGGAGCGGATGCGCCGGTTGGCGAAGTGGTCCTGGTCGTCCAGGCGGTAGCCCGGCTCGCCCTGGGCCAGGTGCAGCATGTAGGTGGCCGACGCCAGGATCTCCGAGGGGCTGAGCACGCTCTGGCCGGGCGCGGGGCGCTCCAGGCCGATGTCGAACCACTCCGCGCAGCGCTCGATCTCCGGACCGAGCTTGCGGTCCAGCTTGTAGCGCCCGACCCGGGTCAGGTCGTAGCGCTTGGGGCTGAAGAACCCATAGTCGAAGTACGACCTCGCGGCCTCCACCGAGGGCGGCTCGCCCGGCCGGACCCGCTTGTAGATCTCGACCAGGGCCTCCTCCCTGGTTGGCGCCAGGTCCCGCTCGCGCTCCCACTGGCCCTCCAGGAAGTCGAAGTGGCGCACGAAGCGCTCCAAGAACCCCTCGTCCTCATACCCGAGCGCCCGGAGCAGCACGAACAGCGAGAGCCGGCGCTTGCGGGCCACCCGGGTGCCGGCGGTGATGTCCCGGCCCGGCTTGTTCTCCACGTCGAACTCGATCCACTCGCCCCGGTAGGGGTGGATGGTACCGGTGACCGGGATGCGCTGGGCGTCGCGGCCGGGCTGGAAGATCACCCCCGGCGAGCGCACCAGCTGGGACACGACAACCCGCTCGGTGCCGTTGACGATGAAGGTCCCCTTGTCGGTCATCATCGGAAAGTCCCCCATGAAGACCGTCTGCTCCTTGATCTCGCCGGTGCCCGCGTTCATGAAGCGCGCCCGCACGAAGATGGGGGCGGCGAAGGTCATGTCCTTCTCCCGGCAGTCATCCTCGGAGAACTTGGGGGGCGGGCGGAGGTCTATGTCGTCGGGGTCGAACTCCAGCTCGAGGCGTAGGCCCCCGGTGAAGTCGGTGATCGGGCTGATATCCCTGAAGGTGTCCGCCAAGCCACGATCCAAGAGCCACTTGAACGAGTCGCGCTGTACGGCGATGAGGTCGGGCAGAGGCAGGACTTCGTCGAGATTCGCAAAGCTGTAGCGGTCGGTGCTGGAGATTCGAGAGATGGGTCCCCGAGGGGCGGGGGGACGAGTGGTCAAGAACCTGCTCCTTGTGTGTGAGTCGTTGCTGGTGAGTGCGCTGTCAGGATGCCTGGTGGGAGGGTCGGGGGAGCTTGGGGCTTGAGGTGGTCGCTGGTGGGGGCGGGCGCGGCGGAACCAGGGTCAGAGCTCGACAGAGCTGAACGCGATCCACGGCAACCGCTTAGTATACACGCTGGCGCGGCAGACGACTACCCCTTTGGGGGATCGCTGGCGGGATTGTACGCCAGGTTGCCCATAGCGGTCAAATCCGCCCAGGCCAGGTCGGGCTACTTGAGCTCGACGCTCGCCCCTGCTGCCTCCAGAGAGGCCTTGGCCTTCTCGGCGTCCTCCTTGGAGACCTTCTCCAAGACCGTCTTGGGCGCCCCGTCGACCAGGTCCTTGGCCTCCTTGAGACCCAGGTTGGTGAGGCTGCGGACCTCCTTGATCACCTGGATCTTCTTCTCCCCGGCCGCGTTGAGCACGACGTCGAACTCGTCCTGCTCCTCCACCTCGGGGGCAGCCTCGGCCCCCGGCGCGGCGGCAGCCGCTGCAACAGGGGCGGCGGCGGTCACTCCGAAGCGGTCCTCGAACTCCTTGAGCAGCTCGGAAAGCTCCAGCACGGTCATGTTGGCGATCCCGTCGAGGATCTCTGCCTTGGTAAGGGTAGCCATTGCTCCTTCTTCTCTCGGTGGTTGTCTCGGTGGTTGTCTCGGTGGTTGTCTCGGTGGTTG
>JAVKSL010000017.1:0-41541 GCA_039583695.1 Acidimicrobiales bacterium
TGCCAGCCTGGGCATCGAGCTCCTGGTGGCCGAGGCGGCCGAGGTGCGGGCCCGCCTGGGGTGGAGAGAGGACCTCTTCACTGGGGGAGGGATGCTGCATGGGGGCGTGATGATCGCCAGGGCCATCACCGCCCGGCTCGTCCGCGAGGCCGCCGCAGCTGGCGTGGGCACGGTGTTCCTGGTCCCGGCCAATGCCATCCACAACTGGGCCCCCCAGCTCGTGGTTCACGACGCAGTCGACCTCGGTGCTCCGTTGGCCGCCTCCTCCGCCCGGTCGCTTTGCTCGGAGGACAAGAACATTGGCTAGTGGTCATCTCATCTCTACATGTTGTCTGCACATACCTTTGTTTGCACCTCGGTCCCGGCCACCGCCGACGGGGCGGCTTCGGGCAAGTGGGCAGCGAGCGGATCGGTAAGCGCCGGGTGAGCCCAGGGACAAGCGATCGCTAAGGGTCTGGCAGGGAACAACCTGGGCTGCGGGCACAGCTATAGCCCTGATGAGGACCGCATTTGCGCGACGACCACACCCTTACGGCCCTGGGGGGCCAGCAGGCGGGCCAGCAAGCCAGAGATTTACCGGCGGTGTGAGCAAAGGCGACGGTGTCGGGCACCTTGGCCCGCCAGCTCGGTCCCATCCTGGTATTCAGCCAGCCGAGCGGCTACCTGCCAGCCAACTCGAAGCACGGAGTGCAAACGGGCGCACCCTCCAGCTGGTGCACCCGGGTCGCCATGGCCTCCTCGCCACAGCGCGAGCAGGCTACCGAGGCGTGGATCCGGGCCCTCTCGGGGGGCTCTGCCACGACTTCGGTGACGCTGAAGAGCGCATCGGGGCTCATCGCCAGGATCCGGTGGGATGCCTCGACGTGCAGCTCGCCGAAGCGGGCCTGCTCGCCCTCACTGGCCTCGCCCGAGCGCACCCGGGCGAAGAGCGCCTGGTGCTCAGGGTCGCGCTGCCAGGCGTCGGGCCGGGCGGCAACCCGAACAGCCCGGCCGTCGGAGCGTCGAAAGAACGTGTAGGCGTTCTTGCCCCAGTCACGGTGGATCAAGTTGCCCTTGCCGAACGTGCAGCCGGTCAGGTACTGGATGGCGTCCACACCGCACATGTCGGTCTCCACCACCGCCACCACCTCCTCGTCCTTGGAGTGCGGGCCGATCTCCCGCAGGGCAATCTGGGCCGCCTGGTAGCCCATGGCCAGCCCGGGGCACATGTGCCCGTGGAAGCCTTCCACCCGGTCGATCGTGTCCTGGTCTATCATGTGGATCTCCTTAGTTGGCGTGTCATGGGACGGTTCATACGCTGGGGCCACCCGCCGGGACGGGGGCGGCGCTGCCGGTGACCAGCATGCGCTTGTTCATCCCCACCCCGCAGGCCGGGCAACCAGGGGTGTAGGCCCAGGCCTTGAACACCTTGGTGTTGACCCAGCTCACCTGCTCGGGAAAGTACAGCGGGAGCTCAGGTACGTCGTTTGCCAGGATCGCCTGCATCTGGTCGACGAGCTGGTGGCGCTTGGCCAGGCTCACCGTCGTGGCCTGCTCGGCGGCAAGAGTGTTGAAAGCGGGGTTGGCGTAGCCGTGGACGTGGACGAACGAGTTGCCCTTGAAGTTGGAATCGAAGCGCTGTACCAGCAAGCTCGGGTCCCCTCCGAGGCCCCCGAAGTGCACGATCGCCATCTTGTAGTGCCCAGCAGCGTCGGCGGAGTCCGAGGTGGGCTGGTCCACGGCGGTGATCGCTACGTTCAGCCCCACCGCACGCAGGTACTGCTGCACCAGCACGGCCACCTGGTCGTCGGCAGAGGCGGTCAGCAGACCGATGGTGAGCGGCGAGCCGTTGGGATTTACCCGGAAGCTGGCGCCCTTGGGGCGCTTGAGCCCGATCTGGTCGAGCAGGGCCGCGGCCTTGGCCGGGTCGTAGGCGTAGGCGGGAAGGTTGGAGTCAAGATAGGGGTTGTCTGGGCCGAGGCCGCCCGCACTGCCCGGCACCCCACGACCGCTCGCCAGCAGCTTCACCATGGCCTGGCGGTTGATGGCGTAGGCCACCGCCTGACGGAAGGCGGTCTGGTTGTACGGGAAGCCGGCGGCCAGGTTGAAGAACAGGGCCTCGTTGAACTCCCCCGGGGCGGTCAGAAGCTTGAAATGCGTGCTCAGCGCCCGGAACAGCGACTGGGGGACCACGCCGTTGCCGGTGCTGGCCTCGGACAGCTGGCCTCGCTGCAGGGCCAGCAAGGGATTCGACTCGGGCACGATCTGTACCTGCTGCACCACGGGCCTACCCAGGTAGAAGTTGTTGTTGGCCACGAAGTCGTAGGTGTAAGTGGTCGGGTCGAAGCTCTTGAGCCGGTACGGCCCCGAGCCGATGAGAGCCTGGGGCCCCTGGAAGTGAGCGGGGTTGGTCACATGCGACCAGATGTGCTGCGGGATGATGAACACGCCATACTCCCCGGCGATGTCGTCCAGGAAGGCGGCGTCGGGGGACTTGAGCTTGATCACCACCGCCTCGGGCCCCTTGGCGGTGACGCTCTTGATGTAGCTGAGGCCCTGCACCGCCACCTCCGCGGCGCCGGTCGTGGCGCCCGGCCCGTGGAGATCGTAGTTGAAGCTGAACACCACGTCCGCGGAGGTGAGGGGCTTGCCGTCCTGCCAGGTGGCCTTGTGCAGCTGGAAGGTCCAGGTCTTGCCGTCGGCAGACACCTGCCACGACTTGGCCAGCCACGGCTTTGGCTGGCCGGTGGAGTCCGGGAAGGCCAGCGTGTCGAATATGAAGGTGGTCATCTGCACGCCCGCTCTGATGGCCCCGTAAGGCGTCGGGTAGCCGCCGCTCTGGTTGATGGCCGCGAACCGAAGGGTCACTCCTTTGGGGCTGGCTGAGCTGGACCCTGGCGGGGCCGACGAGCCGTTGCCCGTCGAGCTGCACGCCGAGAGCAGGAGAGCACAGGCGCACGCGCCAGCCACCAAGCCACGTAGATGTCCCATCAAGCCAACCTCATGCTCGCTCAGCCTGCTACCAGCCAGGCTAGGCCGCGGGTGTCGACACGTGGAAGGTGGCGGTGTCCGAGCCGAACACCACCTTGACCGTGAAGTGGCGACCGGGGGGCATGATCACGTTGTTGCCGTAGTGATAGTCGACCGCACCCGCCTTGATCCCCTCCATCACCGCCACCGGGACGGTCGTTGACATGTCGTGGGCAGTGTTGTCCACCACGGTGATGCTTGGGTGGCCGCCGGTGACCACCTTGCCGGTCGAGCGCGAGCAGACGTGGACCTCGAGGTGGAGGTAATCGCTCGCGGGCATGGCAGCTCTCAATGTCGTGGAGCTCATGCCCGCCATGCCGGCCATCCCGCTCATCCTGGAGGACTTGGCCGTTGTGGTCGTGCTCATGCCCGCCATTCCCGCCATCCCGCTCATCCTGGAGGACTTGGCCGTTGTGGTCGTGCTCATGCCCGCCATGCCGGCCATCCCGCTCATCCTGGAGGACTTGGCCGTTGTGGTCGTGCTCATGCCGGCCATGCCCGACATCGACATGCCGGGGTACGGGACCATTGTCCCGCTGATCATCACCTCGCCGTTGGCCATCTGGGCCTTGGTGAGCGTGTGGGACGCCACTTGGGCTTGGCTGTACATCTCCTGCGGCGGCCCGAGATCGAGCACCATCACGTAGTGAGTGGTGACCACCCGCTGGGTGATGTGACGGCCGGCCACGCACTGGCTCGTGGGCACAGCATGGGTGGCGGTGGTCGTGGTGGAGCCCGGAGAGACAGTGGTTCCACACGCTGCCAACCCCCCGGCGACCACCAACCCCGTGAGACACTTAGATGCGGTGCTCATATAGGATAGCTGTATGCGCATGGCATGGATCATAACACTTTCCACGCCATGCCGGTGGACAGCTCCGGCCCGGGTGGGCACGGGTCTTCGGAGAAACTGGCCTGAATTTTTCCAAAGGTCACCGGCCACGAAAGCCGGGGGGGGCACCGCCGGGGACGCGGCGTGATCGTCCTTCTGGGAATCGGTTTCCTCGGCGGGCTCATCACCGGGATATCGCCGTGCATCTTGCCAGTCGTGCCGGTCATGGTCGCCGGCGGGGCCATTGGCCAGAGCCGGTGGCGGCCATATCTGATCATCGCCGGCCTGATCGTCAGCTTCAGCGCCTTCACACTGGTCGGTGGTGCCCTGCTGTCGGTGCTCGGCTTGCCCCAGAACGTCCTGCACTACGCGGGGATCGTCGTGCTGGTCGCGCTGGGCATCGGCCTGATGATCCCCAAGCTGGGTGAGCTGCTCGAGAAGCCTTTTGCTCGCCTAGGCAAGAAGGGTCAGGCTCGCTCGGCCAACGGGTTCCTGCTCGGGATCAGCCTCGGGCTCGTGTTCGTCCCCTGCGCCGGCCCTGTCCTGGCAGCCATCTCCGTGATCGCCGCCACACGTCGCGTGGGATTCGGCTCCGTCTTGCTGACCGCTGCCTATGCCCTCGGTGCCGCCGTGCCGCTGCTGGTACTCGCCATCGTGAGTCAACGAAGCGCTCTCAGCTTCAAGTCGCTGCGCAACCACGCCCGCAGCGTTCGCCGGGTGGCGGGGGCAGTGATGGCGCTCACTGCGCTGGCCATAGCCTTCAACGTCACCCGACCCTTGCAGACCTCCGTGCCCGGCTACACGAGCGCCCTCGAGAACCACCTCGAAGGGGGCGCCGGCACGCACAAGCAGTTGCAGGCCCTCACCGGTGAGAAGACAAAGGGCTTCTCGTCTGCCACAAAGAGCCAGGATCCGTCCCTTCCCGTCCTCGGCAAGGCGCCCCCATTCACGGACATCACCAAGTGGCTCAACACACCGGGTGGGGCTCCTCTTACGCTGGCAAGCCTTCGCCACAAGGTGGTCCTCGTGGACTTCTGGACGTACTCGTGCATCAACTGCCAGCGGGCGCTCCCCCACGTGGAGGCGTGGTACAGGGCCTACGCCAAATACGGGTTGGTCGTCGTGGGAGTGCACACGCCCGAGTTTGCTTTCGAGCACGTCATATCCAACGTGGTAGCCGAAGCCGCCCAGCTCGGTGTCAGATACCCGATTGCCATCGACAACGCCTACGGCACGTGGAACGCCTATGGCAACGAGTACTGGCCCGCCGATTACCTGATCGACGGGTCGGGCAATATCCGCTACACCAACTTTGGTGAAGGCGACTACAGGGGAACCGAGGAAGCCATCCGCACGCTGCTGAGGGCCAACGGGGCCACCCACCTCCCACCACCCACCGAGGTGCCCAACCGAACGCCGACCGAGCAGACCACCCCCGAGAGCTACCTCGGCTACGCCAGGCTCGCCAACTACGTCGGAACCCCGGTTCGCCACGACGTGGCAACCACCTACTCCTTCCCGCCCTCCATCCCGGCCAACGACGTGTCCCTTGCGGGAACCTGGACTGTTGGCCCACAAGCAGCCGAGGCGGGCACCAACGCCCGGATCAGGCTTGCATTCACCGCCCGAGACGTCTATCTGGTCCTCGGGGGCCGCGGCACCGTGGACGTGTCGGTCAACGGCGTCCACGTGCGGACGGTGACCGTGAGCGGTGTACCTGATCTCCACACCCTGGTGAGCGTGAGCCGTCCCGAGACGGCCCTGCTGACGCTGGACGTCTCACCGGGTGTACAGGCGTACGACTTCACCTTCGGCTAGCGCCGGGCCGGCTGCCCGGCTCAAAGAGGTCGGCGACGCGGCGTTCGCCGCCCCGAGACCAGGTACACGACCAGAGCCGTGAAGGCCAGCGCCAGCAGGAGCGAGTAGCGGTACCGCCAACCGAATGCGAGCCTGCCCACCAAGCCACCGAGGAAGGAACCCGCCCAGCCGCAGCAGATGGTGGCGAAGATCCCCATTGGGTTGGGGCCCGGAACGACCAGTCGCCCGAGCGCCCCGAGGATGAGGCCGCCGAGGAGAAGCGCAACGATGAAGGTGATCACGCCCCAGTATGGCTCACCGTGGCGAGCGATGCACGGCGGCGTGCCGCGCGGGCATCTCGAAGCAGCTCAGCCAGTCAGGTGGGCAGTGCCCTTGGCGCTGGCACCTTTGAGGTAGACCTCGAACTGGTCGCCATTGCTGATGATGTAGGCGTTCTGTGGGATCGGCTTGTCGTAGCTCTGAGGCGCGGTCGTCGAGGTTGTGGACGGTGTGGTCGTGCCGCAGGCCGCCAGGGCGAGCATGATCACCCCCAGCACGGCAACGAGAGTCAGCAGACCCACCGAGCCCGACTTGGGACTTGTGCGGGCAACCGAAGCCGACGCTCCGCTGTGTACGGGAGCCGGCACGCCGCTGATGGAGGGTGCGCTCACGTCAAAGAGGGCCCCTGATCCCCCCGGGCCCGCCACCTTGGGCTGCGTAGCCGCCAGCACGTACTCACTGCACTAGTCCGCGCCAGTAGGGACAGCCTCGGGTTTCGTCAATTGTGCATGCCCGTCGGTGGCCCACGTCGGCGGTCGGGGTTCAGAGCCGTGGATCGCGGCCTGCGCGGCCACCGCTGGCTGCGTGGCTGCCTTGCCCACGGCATCCAGCACAGCACGCGCGATCGCGTGATGCTCGCCGGCGCGCCCCACGATCGCCGAGCCCACGGGCGGGCTATGCGTAGCGTTGCCTGGGACGAGGTTGACCAGGGCGACCATGCGACCTCCGAGCGGGACTACACATGCAGCCTCGATCTCACCGGGCTCGGCATAGCCCGGGAGCTGGCGAAGGGCATGGAGCGTGGCGAGTGCTGCCAGCCAGGGCACACTGACTCCCGCAGCCCCATCTGCGCTCCCGCTCGCAACCTCGAGCGACGAGCGTAAGGCCACTTCGATCCCGAAGCGCTCATCATCGGGCCCTATCACCGCCACGTGCTCCAGATCGACGACCTCCCGGAGTGCAGCATGACCCGGCAGGCGCCCCTCCAGGGCAGTTACCCCTGCAGTGGCCAGTGAGGGCATGGGCTCTGGCGCTGGTGATGCCGTTGCGGGTAGCGGCGGCGGCGTTGCGGGTAGCGGCGGCGGCGTTGCGGGTTGCGGCGGCGGCGTTGCGGGTTGCGGCTGCGCTCCCGGTCCTGGTGGAGACGACACCTGCGTGCTGGTCGGAGCTGATGCCGCAACTGGAGCCGGGCCCGGTGATGGAGCCGAGGTGTGCCGTGCCCAGCGGGCCGGGGGCGCCAGCAACGCCGTTAGCAGCCCTACATCGGGCTCGGCGCTCGCGGACGATGCCCACGCCTGTGCCAGCTTGGGTGACGCCACCCCTTCCCAGGTGAAGGGTACCACCCGCCGACCAAGCGCCCGCTCGGCCCTGGCGTCTAGCCAAGGGACCAACATGCAGGAGATGGCAAGGGCGTAGAACAGTCCTGCAGCCAGGCCAGCAGCTTGGAGCGCGACGCCAAGCAGGCCGACCCAGGCGGCGTAGAGTATCCGCCCCCCGCGCGTGGACGGTGAGGTGCGCGGGTCGGTCACCATAAAGAAGGCGAACAGCAGCACGCTTGCGTTGACCACCGTTGGCTCGTAGCTCGACAGAGCTCCACTCACAGCCAGGCGGACAGCCTCCGCAGCGGCGTACGCCAGGTAAAGCGACAACACGACGTGGAAGCGCCGGACCGAGAATATGACGAAGAGCCCGGCGTTGGCGATGAAGAACAGAAGGATGAACGCAGTGCCCCACTGCCCTGGTGACAGGGTCGCGGCGTGGCCAAACAACAAGATCACGGCGACTAGGCCCAGATCGGACGGGTTGAAGATGTGCTTGCCGCGCGCCTGGATGACCTGCTTGGACAATATTGCCACGACACCGGCCACCACGAAGATCCCGTCGCTGGCGGACCTGAGCAGCAGGCCAAGGCTCAAGCCAGTGATGAGGGCGCTGGCGGGAAAGATCAGCCGCCTGCTCCCCTTCAGAGCCAGGGCCTCCTCCGTGATGACGCAGGTGGCCAGTACCAGGATCAGCTGGGCCATCGAGATCGGGAAATGCAGCACTGCAGCGCCGAGCACCGTGAAGCTGGTGAGGCACGCGAGCTGTCCCCAACGGGGATCGCGCAAAGGTGGCAAGAAGCGCTTCCGCCCGGCGCTCGCACCAGCCGCCGTCCCGCTCGCGGTGCCGGCAACCTGGGATCCCGGGCCGGTAGGGATCGGTCCGGCCCGGGCGTCGCGGCGCGCGCGGACCCGTACGACCAGGATCAGGATCCATCCGACAAAGCCGAGGAACATCCCGGTGGAGGCGAAGGCGACCAGGCCGGGGCTCGGGCCGCTGCCCGTGCGCAGGGAGGCGTCGGTGAAATAGACCTCCTGCGCCCCGGTGTTCACGGTGGCATTGGCGGTGTCGGTCCACGCTGCCAGCGCTCCTGAGTTGTCAGACACGAGGCCGGCGCGGCCTCCGAAGTCCGCCCGGTTCAGGTAGGGGCTCTCCTTCGGTCCGATCAGCAGGCTGAAAGGCGCCACGCTGAGCCGGATCGGCGCCGAGAACACGGCGCCGCCGTCTGAAGACGAGGCGAGCTCGACGTTGGCGGTCTCCGTCCCGGGCTCGGTCTGGTAGAAGATCGTGTCGATCCGGCCGTCAGGGGCCACCGCGACCGCCGGGAGGTCCCTTGACACCCCTGCCATGGGGCCACCGCCCACTGTCACTGGAGCGCTCCAGCGGGCACCATGGTCGGTGGAGCGCGCCAGAGCGATGACCGGGCTGCCGTATCGATCGTCCGGCCAGGCCGCGACCATCGCTCCGTTGGCACCGATGGCAAATGCGGGGCTTTCGGGCAGGTAGATGAGAAAGCGATGCGTGGGCACGATGCCAGCTGCCGCCACCTGTCCCGGCCCAAAGGTGGCACCGCCGTCGGTGGACCTGGTGATCACGAGGCTGAACGTGCCGTGGTAGGTGCCGGGGAGGTTCCCCCAGTCCAGCGTGTCGTTGCCGTAGTCGTAGTACAGGACAGCAGGGTTTCCGTGCGGCCCCACGGCTATCACTGGTGCTCCCACCCGTGGGATGCTTGGATCGCTCACCTTCACCGGAGCGGACCAGCTACGGCCCCCGTCGACCGAGTGGCTGACCTCGATCGGCAGGCCCGTGGTGGCGAAGCACAAAAGGCAGTCAGCCGCCGTGTCGTTGGCCTGGAGCCACGTGGCGAACAGCTCCCCGGTCTTGGCATCGACAGCCAGGCTGGCCTGGAACGCAAGCGCGCCAGCGACATGGCTCGGTGTGCCGAACGAGCGCCCGAGGTTGGTAGAGCTCTCGATCCAGAGGCTGTCGGGCCGGTTCCCTGGGCCGGAGAGCGTCTCGAACATGACTCGAAGGGTGCCCGACCGAGTGAATATCCCCACCGGCGCGTAAAGCTTGTGCAGGACACCTGCGTCGGTTTGAGCCGTGCCGCCGGGCATAGCCATAGCGCCAGTGTGGCCGGTGGTGGTGGGGGTCATCGCCATGCCAGGCATGGACGTAGCTGCCGTCGACTTGTGGCTGGTGGTGGCGGACTTGCCGGTCATGGCCTTGGCCGTGGTAGCGCTGGAGGACATCGACATGCCAGTGGACTTGGCCGGGGACGACATCGCCTTCATCGACCCAGTGGGAGCGGCTGCGGGGTAGGCAGATGCTGGCGGAAGGCGGAGAGCGCCCGTATGCCAGGTATGGCCACCGTTGGTGGAGTACTGGACGCTGGCAGAGTAGTCGGGGCGATCGACTCGGTCGAGTACCACGAGGTCGTTGGGGTTGGTTGGATCCTGGAGCAGCTGCGGGCTGTCGTTGACAGTGATCAGGCTTGCCTCAGGGTTGACGGGGCTGTCTCCCTTCGGTTGGCGAAAGGCGGGTGTCGAGGCCGTCCTAACTGGCGAAGAGGCGGTGGGCGCAGCCCACGCCTCGGGTAAGCCGATGCCGAGCACGCAGGCAACAGCCGTGGCAGCGACGACATAGGCACTTGTGGTCCCGAGCCGACGGGGTCCTACCTGCGCGGCTTTCCTACCATGGTGGATCCATCGTTTGTCGATCTCGGACAGCGACCACATGGGACCCTCCCGGCGATAGTGGCAATCAGCGACCAATGCTACTAGCTGCATTGCGCTACTAGCTCCAGGTACAGCTCGGCTCTTGGCATAGATGTGGGTCAGCCGGTGGGAACGGGTGTGCGCTCGCGGGGCAGGACATGGGTTATCGGTCCGAGTGTCACCATGATCAGGCCCAGCGCAGCCTCAGCTGAATGAAATCCGTAGGTTCTCTTGACCAGCAGGCGGACCCGTCGATTCAAGCCCTCATGGCGGGCAAGGAGTCCCCGCCAGGCCCATTTGCCGCCCATGTCGGAAGACCCCTAAATGTTTCACCCAAGCTAGATGTGATATACACTTATGACTGAGATGAAGACGATCAGCCCTACAGCCGACCTGGTACTGACCACCCATGGATCGCCCCAGCCCACCGACCCCGCCACTAGGCGCGAGATGGCGGCCGAGCTGCTAACGCCCGCGGTGCTCATCCTGCTTGCGGAAGGACCCGCGCGCAGCTCCGAGCTGGCCGCGGCCCTGTCCGAGCTGTGCTGCGACGAGCTCGACCGCCTTGCTCTGGAAGATCTTCTGGCCGCCGCCGAAGCGTGCGCGCTGGTCACATCACACATCCCACACGGATGCTCGGACCCTGACCAGCGCAGGTACCGCTTGACCGGGCAAGGCCGTGAAGCACTCGGCCAGGCGGTTGCAGCGGCTCAGCGCACACATCGCATCATGAGCGTCATGGCGAGTCGTTACGAGAGGTCGGCGGGTGGTCGGTCGTTCAGGCCGAACGCCTCCGCCAGCAGCTCATAGGATCGGAGACGGGCCTTGGGATCATGCACGACGGTACGAACTACCAGCTCCTCCACGCCGTAAGCCTCGGCAAGGTTCAAAAGGAGGGCACGTACCCGGTCAGGTGCGCCTACTATGCGCCGGAGGCCCTGCTCGGCAATCAGCTCGCGCTCCAGGTCGGTAAGTGGATATGCCTCGGCCTGCTCGACGGGCAGCAGGGGGCCCCGCTCGCCCCCCTCGGGACGCAGGTGCCAGAGGTCGTCGCTGATGGCCAGTCGTGTCGCCTCGGCGTCGGTCTCGGCGCACACTAACGAGACGCCAACGCTGGCCACCGGCGTTGGGCACAGCGGGGACGGGCAAAACTGGCGACGGTAGGCGGCCAGTAGCTGGGGGCCGAAGCGTGGCGACACGAAATGAGCGAAGGAGAACCGCAGACCCATCCGGGCAGCCAGGGCCGAGCCGTAGCTGCTCGACCCCAGCACCCATACCTCGGGGGCTCCGGAGCCGTCTGGCATGGCCCGCACGCTGGCGAAACGATGCTCCGGTCCCAGCGTGTCGTGCAAGAACCCGATCAAGTCGGCCAGCTGGTCGGGATAGTGCTCGTCGCCTAGCGCCCCGGGGCCGTGTTGGAGCGCTTCGACAGCGAGGGCGTCTGCCCCCGGCGTGCGACCCAGGGCGAGGTCTATGCGGCCCGGGAACAATGCCTCAAGGGTGCGGAAGGTCTCGGCCACCTTGAGCGGGCTGTAGTGCGACAGCAGGATTCCACCGGCACCCACTCGGATCGCCGATGTCTGGGATGCCACGTACGCGGACAGGACCTCCGGCACCGTCCCTGCCAGTGACGCGGTGTTGTGGTGCTCCGCCAGCCAGTATCGCCGGTACCCGAGGCGCTCCGCTGCGGCGGCCAGCGCCACCGTCTCGCGCAGTGAGCCCGGCCCGGTCGATCCTTTGGGAATCGGCGACTGATCGAGGACGCTCAGGGCCAGCATGGCTACAGTGCCGGTCTCGTCAGGCCCAGCTCAGCGATGATGTCGGCGCGCGCGTGTATCGAGCCGGCCCGCTGGAGTCGCTCGGCCAGCGCGGCGGGCTCGAGGCCGAAGGCTCCGGACGGGATAACGATCTCATCCTTGCCCGAGACGACGACCACCCCATGGGGGCCCGGGGTGATCCGTTCGATCCACTCCCATCGAATAAGGCTCCGGTGACTTCCTGGACCAAAGCACGAGACACCGTGCAGGTCAATCCTCAGCCTGACGTCAGGGCCGAAACGCCCGGACCTGACCATCTGCTCGACCATCCTCTGGCCCATGCCACCTAATCTAAGCCCATCGCTCGAGTCGGGGCCACCCAGGATCTCGCGGGTCGGCTCTGACCTGGGCGCTTGCTAGAGGTAGGTGCTGTGCTACCCTATCGCTCCAGTGGCCATACCTCACAAGCTGGGTCAGGTCGTGGTACCTCGGACCCAGTGGGCCCAGTGGGTCACGACACCAAAGGGGCTGCTTACCACCACCCCACCGGCAGGCTACAAGGGCTTCGTGACGGGAACCTTCTCCATCATCAAGCCCGAGGAGACGCTGATCTCGGTGTCCAACGATGGGGGCCGGACATGGAGCGCCCCGTTGGACCTCACGGCCACCGCCCACCCGGCGATGCCCACCAGCGCCGGCACGGGGGCTCCGTCACTGGTAGTCGGCCCCAACGGGACTGCCTACGCCTTCGCTGCCGAGTCGCTGCCACCCAAGGCCAAGGGTCCAAACCACCTGGTCATGTTCAAGTCGACCAACCACGGGACCACCTGGAGCGCGCGGGTCGTGGGCTTCTCGGTGCCCAGCGCCTACAAGTCGCTGTCGCTGCCCCAGGCCGCCGTCGACCCCAACGGTGACAGGCTGTACCTTGCGGATCAGGTGACGCTCGGGACGCCGGGCTCCAAGGGCGGGGTCAGCAGCATCTACGTCGCCAGCTCCACCAACGGTGGCGAGACCTGGAAAACGCCCGTGGACGTGGTGGGCCCCCAGGCAAGCTCGGCCTACGACCAGTACGACCCAGGCATCAGCGTGGCACCGGATGGACGGGTGGACGTGGCGTGGCAGGACTTCAGGAGCGACCCCTTCTACGAGCTGGGAGCGAACGGGAAGCCCGTAGCGGGGAGCGCCAAGGCCGAGAAGTACTACGACATCTACGCCTCCTACTCCACCGATCACGGGGCCAGCTGGGCACCCGACATCAGGGTCAGCAGTCAGACGATCAACTCGGATCTGGGGGTGGAGTTCCCCGACTTCGCCGACGGGCCCGTGGGGATCGCCTCGACCAAAAGCCACATGTACGTCGCCTGGGGCAACCCGGCGGCCGGGACCGGCAACCCTGAGGACTCATATTTCAACGCGGTCGACATCACGGCTCCGGCTAGCACGACCTCGAGCGGCGTCGACAACGCGTTGTGGGGCATAATCGGTGGTGGCTCGGGCCTCCTGATCGCCGGGCTGGCGCTGCTGGTGGCGACAACCCTTGCCCGCCGCCGGTCTCGCCAGGTGCGCGTATGAGGGTTCGGTGTCGGGCCTTGGCGACATCCGCCGTGTTGATCTGTGCCCTACCCGTCGGAGTCGCCAGCGCGCAGAGCAGGCCATCGACACCCACGACCAGGGCCAGCACCTCGCCACCCGAGCCAGTCAGGGTGAGCCCGAACCAACGCCTCGGCTCGGGTGGACCTGTGCTGCGTGGCGCAGATTTCCCTGGCCTCGCCGTCGATCCCACCAACCCCAACCACATCGTCGAGGTTTACGAGAACTTGATTGCCGGGACGTGCGCCTACCACGTGAGCTTCAACGGGGGAACCACCTGGACCGGGGGGACCATCCCGGCACCGGCCGGCTTCGAGAC
The DNA here is from genome assembly GCA_039583695.1 of Acidimicrobiales bacterium. GTDB lineage: Bacteria > Actinomycetota > Acidimicrobiia > Acidimicrobiales > JAJPHD01 > JAVKSL01. Next base: position 13,621 of record JAVKSL010000017.1, read on the forward strand.
GCCTCCATGCCAGAAGTTTGACATCGGCGGCTACGGCCACAGCGACGCCAGTGTGGCCTTCGGCTCCGGGGAGGACGTCTACACGACGTTCTCCTCCCAGTCCAGCCCAACCGCAACCACCCAGTCGGTCCTGGTGGCGCGATCCACCAACGGCGGGCGCACCTTCCAGACTGCGACGGTCGCCCTAAGGGCTGGGGCAGACGGCCTGGCCAGCTTCCAGAGGCCCCAGCTCGCAGTAGAGCCCCACGCCGGGGGCTACCGGGTCTACGTGGACGCGTGGGGAGGGATCGTGACCGGCAAGAACTTCGGCTCGTCGCGCTCGTCCATTCCCGGATGCGGACAGCCCTGCGGATTCAAGGTCGTCATGGCCACCTCTGACAACAGCGGGTCGACCTGGAGCGCCCCGGAGGCGGTCAGCACCCCAACCAAACCGGCCAAGGCCGCTCTCGATGCCCCGATAGGCATCACCCGCGAGCAGTCCAGGCCGGTGGTCGCGCCCAACGGAGACATTTTCGTCGCCTGGGTCAGCCTCGTCTCGGCCAAGTCGGGCAACGAGCTGGTGGTGGGCAGGTCCAGCGACGGTGGCGCCACCTGGTCCCCGGTGGTGGTCGGGGGCGCCGGCCACACGACCTCCGGGCTGAGCGCGCCTAGCCTGGCGGTGGGACCGAAGGGTACGCTATTCCTCGCCTACCAGCTCCGAGTTGCCACGGGCCTTCCCGACATACGGCTCGTGCATTCGAGCGACCAGGGCACCACCTGGTCCGCACCGGTGCGGGTGGTGGATAGCGCGGATGTGGGCGATGCTGGGCTCCCTCAGCTGGCAGTGGCCCCCAACGGGAGGGTGGACGTCGTCTGGTACGACTTCCGCAACTCCCCTGGCTCGCGCAAGAACCTGATGGATGTATACATGGCGTCATCCACAGACGGGGGGAACATCTTCTCTGCCAACCGGCGGATCACCGACCGCAGCATCAACTACGCCACTGGCCTGTACTCACGGGTCCTGGAGAGGTACTTCTACACTCCTGCCATAGCCACGATAGGTGACAGCACGGACCTGGTGGCATGGCCGGATTCACGCCTGGGAAACGTGACCAACGCCACCCAGGACATCTTCGACGCCAAGGTGAGCTTCAAGCCAAGCGGCCCAATACCCGTAGACACCCTCGGATCTCCTTCGCCCCCCTCGACGCCCGAGCAGACCTCAGTGGCGCTGTCGCAGCTCGCCTACCCTGGAGGACAGGAGACGACCGGTTCCAAGGTCGTGATCGTCAACGTTGACGATCCGGCGTCCGCGCTGGCCGGTGCCGTCCTTGCCCGAGCGGACTTCGGCTCGGTCCTGCTCACGCCGGCCAGCGGCCTCACCAAAGGAGTCGCTGACGAGGTCCGGCGCCTCAGCCCGGCGGGGGCCTACCTGGTGGGCACCGGCAAGGAGCTGCCGGCCAAGGTGTCGGCGGAGGTCGAAGCCGCCGGCGTTCCGGCCAGCCATGTGGTCAGCGTCACCGGGCCGAGCCCGGCCAGCGTGGCAGCCCAGGTGGCGACCGTCCTCGACACCCGCACCGCCGCCCAGCGCTCGGGCGACTCGCCAGCCTTCCCCGCCGCCGTCGTCACCAATCCGACCAGCCCCGAGGCAGTCACGGCTTCCGCGTTCGCCGCCTCGCTGGGCCTACCCGTGCTGTTCGTGAACGCTACCTCGGTGCCCGGCCTCACGCTCAGCGCGCTCCGCTCGCTGGACATCACCACGACACTCGTCGTGGGGGATCCGTCCCAAGTCAGCGCAGGGGTGCTGACCAGCCTGCCCAGCCCGCACCGCTTCAAGGGAACCGATCCGGCCAGCGTGTCAGAAGCCATAGCCACCGCGGCGCTCTCCTCGGGGATACCCACCAACGTGGTCTACGTGGCCAGTGACACCAGCCCGGCGACCGCGGCGGCAGCCGGTGCAGCGGTGGCCAGGCTGGGCGGACTCCTCCTGGTCACCCCCAGCACTGCGTCCGCCGAGGCCGACCTCGCCACCGCCAACCTCGACTCTCAGGTCGACCGGATAGTCCTCATCCCCGGCGGGGTCGCCAATGGCGGGCTGGGCACCGGCGCCCTCATCGGTATAGCGATCGGCGCGGCCCTCGTGCTCAGCGCGCTGCTCTTCCTAGCCTTAGGCTGGTCGCGGAGAGCCCGCCAAGCATAAACACATCTATTCACATGACAGGCTGTCCCAAAACATGCTCCGAGCGCGCAGCGACCAGGGATTTCACTCCCGAACTGGGCCATCGAGGGGCATGAGCATTCGTTTTGTCGGCTTGGACAGGCCTAACATGGCGGGCGTGATCCGGGACAGAGTCGTGGCTTGGCGCTGGGTTGGAGTCATGATCGTCGCCCTCTCGCTGAGCGCACCACATCAACGATGTCGCCTTCTTGCAGGCGTTGATCTCGCGAATCGAGGCCTCCTACCCGGTGAGCGCGGCGCAGGTGTACCTCGTGGGCGCCTCCAACGGCGCCATCATGGCCTACTACTTCGCCTGCAAGCAAGCCGGGCTGGCGGCCGGGGTCGGTTCGGTTGCCGGCGCGATGCCCATCGACACCTGCCATCCTTCGAGACCGGTCCCAGTCCTCGAGATCCACGGCACGGTCGACCCCTCCCTGCCGTACCTGGGTGGAAAGGTCCAGCCTCCTGGCGCTGATGCCACGCGCGCAGTTCCGGCGACGATGGCCGTGATGCGCCGGTGGGCGACGCTGGACGGTTGCGACCCGCTGCCCAAGATGCGCCACGCCCCGCCGGTGACGACCTACACCTGGTCGCCTTGCCAGCGGGGCACGCTTGTCCAGCTAGTGGCCGTGAGCGGCGCCGGCCACGTCTGGTTCGCCCCGGGTTTCGGGCCAGTTGACGGAGCGATCAACGCGACCGGGCTTATCTGGCATTTCTTCTCCAGCCTTCCGAGGACCGGCTCGGCCGGATAAGCGGGCGGCCACCTGGTCCTCCCTGAAGTTTCAGCTCCTTTGAGAGATCTTCGTCATGTAGTTGAAGATCGTGTCGGTCATGCCGGCTACGTTGTGCTTTGCTTGGGCGTGAGCGGTGATCTTCTCCTTCAGCTCGGCCTCAGTGGCGGCTGTGGTCTTGAAGCCGCACCCCTCGGCACCTGCCTTCTTACAGCTGAACTCGTACATTTATGTGCTCCTTCGTGTTGTTGCCGGACAATTGCCACTTCTTGCGCTACTTCGGCGCTGAGCTGGATGTCGGATGAGCTGAGCTGGATGCAGCTCTCAGGAGAGGATTCGGACTATCTCTCCCCCGTAACGAGCGACCTGCTCGAGGGCTACGGCCGTCAGGGCTCGGGTCTCTACCAGCTTCGGGACCGCGTCGAGGGTACCTGTGAGAGCTACACCATGCTCGAGGACGTCGTCCGCGTACGCCTTGATCTCCATGACGGGCCGGATCAGCTTGTTGAGGAAAAAGATCAGCACCGGCACCACGACCACCAACGTCAGGATATCACCGATATACCACCCGATCATGGCAAACAACCCCTTTCTCCTACTGCCGGACGCGCTGTCCGGAGGCTTCCAGTATAGGACATCTGCAGCTACCGTGTCGACCCACCCCAGAGCTGGCCAAAATTCAAAGCACCTCCAGCTCACGCAGGGCGTTGATCGAGATTTGCTCGACCATGCCAGTGGTGGACCTGACGTGGAGACGCGCGACCTCGTCAACCCGGTGGGCATGACCCCTGGTCTCCCCCTTGGGCATCAGCGTCGCTCGGACACGCTCGCCGATCAGGCCACAGCTCGCGGTGTAGCGATCCCCCAGCGTCGCTGCCTCGGCGGGCCTGGCTGGCCCAGCATCATCGCCGCCGACGCCGCAGAGCTGGGACCCCACCCGATGTACGGCTTGGATCAGGGCTTCGAGAAGAGCCCTAGCGCCAGCAGGTCCTAAGCCGAGCAGCTCCAAGTCCAACCGGATGCTGAGCACGGCGCTGCGGACGGTGCCAGGCCCGAGCTGGATCTCGGCCCTTATCGCGCCGACGCTCTGCCTGGTGGCGACGTTCACGATTGAGTCGGGCCACCAGGTTGCGAGGCACAGCCCACTTGCCTGCTCAGCGCCCTCTTTGGCGATCAACCCACCCGCCAGCCAGACTGCGTCCGCGCCAGCTGCGGGGAGCTCCGGGCGGAGAACCAGAGCACAGGCCAGGGTCTGCTCGGCCGGCACCTGCCAGGCACGACCCAAGCGGTCAAGCGGGTACAGCTCATGACCTACGACCACAGCCGCACCCTGAGGTGCAGCCTCACGGCGCGCCCAGGCAAGGGCCATCGCTCCCGCGGAGACCGCCACCGGATACCACCTCAGAGGACCGCCCAAACTGCCCTCGACCTCGCAACCGGCAGCATCCCTGGCCGGGAACTCGGGCAACGGCCTGGAGCCAGCTTCGGTCAACGGCCCGCGGAGCGGCTGGGCCGGGGGATTATCCGCTCGACCAACCAGCGATCCTGCAAGCACGAGAGGTCGAGGGTCCCAGCCGGCACGTCTCCCCCCAGCGCCGCCGGGAGGGGCGCCATCATCACCACCCAGGCCCGCCCGGGCCCGGCCACGGCCGGATCCGCCCAGTAGGTGAGAGCCTCGAGGTCAGTTCCCGCCAGGTCTGCACGCAGCCCGTTCACCAGATCGCCAAGAAAGGCGTCCATCTCGGCGCCAGTTGCCCGACCATCGCCGATCCGCAGTGACAAGGCCTCGTCCATTCCCCGCTTGACCGCCAGGCGCAAGACAGTTCGATGTCCTTCGTCACCCATCAGCTCCCAGACCCTGACGTGCTCCCCCCAAGCTATCGCCTGCACAAAGGTGCTGGCAGCCTCTATTGCGGCTTCCAGCGACCCTGGCTCCAGCGACCCTGGCTCCAGCGACCCTGGCTCCAGCGACCCTGGCTCCAGCGACCCTGGCTCCGGGGCGCCCGTCTCAACGGGTTCGGCGCAATCGACCATCAGATCCACCAGCCTACGGCCGCACGAAGCCCATCGAGTACAAGAAATCTCGTACCAGGATCCGTTGTGGTCCGTCCAGGGCGTCGCCGACAGCGCCGTCGAGGACCACATCGGCGCGATCCCGGGCATAGGATTCGAGCTGGTTCCTGGCATCCATGTGGGCTCGCACCAAGGCCTCCTGAGCGTCGTTGGGAAGCTCCATCACTGCAGTCAGCTCGGCGCCGACAATGGCCCGCGCATCGTGGGCGGACTGGGTGAAGACGCTCGCGGCCAGCTCCACCAGAGCGGCATCTCGTGCTGCGCCCGGCAGCGCCAACAGCCGTGCGAGTCGCTCGCGGATAAGAGAAACCCGCTCCCCCACGCTCACCCCGGCGAGCAAAGCCACGAAATGGTCCGTGCGGGTCCAACCCGGGTGCTCCCCGGCCAGCTCGGACTCGACCCTGACCAGGCTGGCGTAGGTCTGGTGCCAGGCACCGGAATGAAGGCGCGGGTCGAGCACCGCAACCGAATCCTCGAAGCAGACCAGGGCATGGCGCTGCGCGGCCTCGCCACCCAGAGCGGACCAGGCGAGGCCCAGGTTGTGCTTGGCGAGAGCGTGTTGAAAGGGAAAGGCGCTGCGCGAGAAGACCCCGAGTGCCTCAGCAAGCGCGACGCTGGCTTCCTGGAGCCTCGTAGTGCGTTGCTCGGGTTGGAGGCCAGCCAAGGCGATCGCGGCCATGCCGATGCTGTGATGGACCAATCCATAGTGGTAGGGCGCCTCCGCCGGGTCCAGGTGCTCGAGCGCCAGCGCGTAGTCCTCGAGGGCGTCCAGTAGCCCCTCCACGGTCCCACTTGCAGCAAATGCCTGGCCCCGGTTGTGAAGTGTCGCCACCAGGCTTCGACGGCCCTCAGCGGTGGTCGGGTCGAAGGTCGCCGCCGCGCGATCGAACGCCTGCAGCGCCTCCATGACCTCGCCGAGCTCGGTGCGGGCGAGACCGAGGTTGTTGAGCGCCGCAGCAAGCTCCGCGTCCTGCCCACGGCCTTCGAGCAGCCCCGCGGCCCGCTCGAAGAGTCCCGCCGCCCCTTGCAGGTCGCCGAGGGCCCGCCGCGCAGCCCCAGTTGCGTTGAGGACCCGTGCGTGCTCGACAGGGTCGAGACGCGGGTCGAAGATACCCACCGCAAGCTCGTAGCACGAGAGGGCCCGCCGTAGGTTCTCGGTCGGATCGCCGTTGGGAGACTCGGAATACGCCAAGCCGAGCCGATAGGCAGCCACCGCGTGCTCGTAGGGACGGCTGCGCACCGGCGTGGATGCCAGGCGCGCTTCGAGGACATGAATGGCGTCTGCGATCTCGAGCGCCGTTCTCGGTGCGGCCCTCCTCGGCGCCAGAGCTGACGAACCCCCCAGCACCGGTGTGCTGGCGGGCGCAAGAACGGGAGTACTGTCGTGCGCCCTCACCAGGTCGTGCGCCCTGACCAGGTCGCCTTTTGAGGCCCCGTCTTCGGTCAATTTGCTAGACCGCACTGCGACCCGAAGTGGCATCGGCCGCAGTCAGCGCAAGGTGGCTCACGTGACGGGTGATCTCCTCCACAGCCCTGTCGACCGCGGCGCGCACCACTGCCGAGAGGCCTTCGCCCAGCCCGTCGGCGTCGACGGGCTGGCAACCAACCAACAGCACACTTGGGGGAAGGACCCCGAGCGCCTTGGCGAGCATCAGAGCCCGCTCAGGCGTGGCCAGGTGCATATCCGCCAGCAGGTCGTGGCGCGTCGTCGGCTCGAGGGTGTGGACATCGATGACATCCGGCTCGATCAGCATGACTGTCCCAGGAGCTCGTTGCCTGTCTACCGCATCCACCACCACCAGCGCGTCGTAGCCGTCCTGGAGCTCCTGGACGAGGGCGATCCCAGCGATCCCGGTCTCCACCACGGTCACGCACAAGGGCAGCGAGCAGCCAGCCAGCCGGCGCGCCACCTCGACGCCGAAGCCATCGTCGGCCCGCAGGACGTTGCCCACCCCTGCAACCAGGACCTTCATGGGAAATCCACCTCCGGCCCAGCCCCAGCACGCGCCTGCCAGGAGATCACCTCGGCGGCGCGCAGCGCATAGCCCTTCACCACCCACCAGGTGATGTACTCGGCCAGCTCATCCCACGCCTTCTCGTCGATGGTGTCCCGCCAGTGGTCCAGGCGTCGCTCGACCTCCGAGCCTACTATCCGGTCCAGGGTCTCGACGGTTCGCGCGTCGTCACCTAGCACCTGCGGGCGAGCCTCGCCAGTCCTGAGCATCGCCGCGATGCGCGTAGCCTCCTCCTCCAGGTGGTCGAGCGCGGCCTCGACAGGCAGGGCGGAGAGCTCACCCGGCTCAGCGGCCAGCCCGGCGTCACCTTCTTCTACCCTGCGAACGCAGTACCCGTTGAGGACCGCGGCCCCCGCCCAGATACCGATCTCCGGCAGCGGCTGCGAGGTGCGCTGGTCGGCCACGACCCTGTCGACGTAGCGCTTGGCAATGGGCGTGAGCGGGTGGGCCTGGGCCAAGGCTCGAGCCCGGTACGCCACCTCCTCGGCGTCGAGGCTCATCGGTGCCGGAGCTGGACGCGAACCGGGGCCGGCTGGCCCGGGCTCGCAGGCGACCCAGACGCCCCCGAGCTCAGCCCGGCGCCTGGGAGCATGTCCCGAGGAACTGGCACCCCGCAGGTGAGCGAAGCCTTTGCCTGGTCAGGCTCCGGCTTCGGGTCCAGGACCTCCAAGCTGCGAAACGAGGGCCAGTGCTCGCGTAGCGCCGTCTCGACCCCATAGGTCAGGGTCGCCTGCGAGCTCGGGCAGCCATCACAGGTACCAGCGAGCCGGACCCGCACCACACCATCGACCACCGACTCGACCTCGATGGAACCCCCGTGGGACTCGATCATCGGGCGCACGTCCTCCAGGGCGCGATCCACTACCGCCTCCGCCTCGAGGCGGACGTCGGTGTCTTCGCCCAGGCCGTAAGCCATCAGCAGGACACCTGCGATCGGGTCAGCAGCCACAGCCTCCAAGAAGATCTCCCCTCGCCAGGCCCGGATCATGTCCACCAGGCGCCCCAGGCCGTCCCGGTGGAAGGCGTCCACCCAGTCGAGCAACTCGCCTACCCGCGCGGAAACCTCGCTATCCCCCCATGCAGTGAGCTCCTCGGCCAACTCCGCGATCCGGGGCAGCACATCCTCGTAAGCCAGCTCCTCGGCGCTCATCATAGCGGCCCCAGCGAAGCCCGGGCGGGCTTGAGCCCCCTCGCCAGCGAGTCGACGCCCAGCACCTCGCGCACCGCGGCGAGGACGTCGTCGACCACGGACTCGACCGGCTCGGAGAACCCCAAGCCGAAGGACACGTCTCCTGGCTCGATCTCGATCACGATAGTGTCAGGCGGGAAGCCCTTCCAGTAGCGCACCACCGCCAGGGTATGGTCCAGGTCGATCACCCCCCCCACCGCCTCTCCCAGGCGCTCGGCCACCTCGTCGCCAGGTGGTGGGGTGAGGTCCAGGGTGTATCGCCTGATCGTGCCCGGAGGGTCGGTCTCCCGCAGCACGCAGCACACCAGCACCACCTTGGACGGTTGCCGCTCCTGCAAGGTATGCAGCACCCGGTGCGCCGAATATGAGAGATCCTCTAACACAACCCCCTCGGGCCACCCACAATCTTGGACCCGTCGCAGGAACTGGGTGCCAAAGTCGAGATCCCTTAGCCAGGGATGCCCGATGCCCCCCACGAGGACGGGGCCGGTGGAGGTCTCAGCTCCCGGCCCCGTCCCCTTCCCCCCCCCGGGGAAATCGCTCACTCCAGCGTGCAGCCGCAGGAGTTGACCTCGCGCACTATCACGCCCTTGCCGGTGTCCATGTGGGTGGTGCAGGGCATGCACGGGTCGAAGCTCCGGATCGTGCGCAAGATGTCTATGCCCTTGATCTCCTCGTCGCTCACACTCTCGAGGATCGGGGTGCCGACTATAGCCTGCTCGTAGGAACCAAGTCCACCAAAGGGGTCGCTGGGTGAGGCGTTGACCGTGGAGGGGGTGGTGATCTGGTAGTTCACGATGGCCCCCCTGTCTATGTGTAGGTGATGGACCAGCCAGCCCCGCCCGGCCTCCCAGAACCCCACCGCAACCCGCTCGTCCTTGGGGACCTTGAAGCTGGTGTGCACCGCCGTCTCCCCGTTGCGCCAGTACTCCAGCGCCTTGAGCATGCAGTTCATCCCGATGGCGGCGGTAAAGGCCATCGCATAAGCCCGGCCCCGGTTACGCTCGAGGGCGTTCAGGGTCCTCGGCACCGGCCAGAACAGCTCCATCTCCGGCAGCTCGTGGCGGGGCATGACCATGCGCAACCCGTCACCCGTGGCCTGGAGGAACTCGTTGTCCTTCGGAGTCTGGCCGATCAGAGCGGTGCTCCACATCCGCCCGTAGGTGCCGGTCTCGCAGACCTGGCGGTCCCAACGTGGAGCGGTGTCCCAGGTGTAGCGCTCCTTGAAGTTCTTGGCCTCGGGACGGGGCAGCGTGGTCTTGTTCCACGGGTGGTACGGCGAGATCGGGTTGCCGAGGGGGTCGGTACTGAACCGGGGCGAACCTTTGGTGGTCCAGTCCTCGTAGAACGAGGTGCTCACGAACTCCTCGAAGCCCATGTTGATCTCGGTGAGGTTGGTGGTTACGACCTCCCCGTCCACGATGATCGCCGGACGAGCCCAGCGGCGGTTGCCCCAGGCGTCGCAGTTGGCGTACGTAGCGTCGTAGATAGTGGAGTCGTCCCAGATGCCGCTCTGCATCAGGTTGGTCGGTCGGGCACCCACCTGCTCGTACGCGGGGTTGGCCTCCAAGAAGAAGTCGCACAGGTCGTCCCAGATGCCGGTGATCTGCTTGCAGAAGTCGAAGATCTTGCCCAGCTGGGTGTAGAACTCGTTGAAGGTGGAGGTGGACACCGTGGTCGACACCCCACCAGGCACGATGGTGGAGGGGTGCGGGTACTTGCCGTACATGAGCATGCACATGATCCGCCCGACCCGGGTCCACTCGAGCGCCTCGAGGTAGATCCGCCCGGTCAGCGGGTTGAGCGCATCCATGATGTCCTTGATGGTCAGGTAACCATGGATCTCGCCGTGAGGCGCGAGAGTCTTCTCGGCCCTGGTGAGCAACTCGGGATTGGTGACCGCCATGATCGAGCTCGAATAGTCCGGACCAGCGAGCAGGCCCAGGTGGAGGGGGTGGTCGTAGAACATCTCACCGATCTCGCCCAGGTTTCGCACCTCGACCCCGAGCGGCGGGGGGCAGATGCCGAAAGCCTGCTCGATGGCCAGTGCCGATACCGTGGCATGCACACCTCCACACACCCCGCATGCCCGGGAGCTGATGTCTATGGCGTCACGGGGGTCACGACCCTGCAGGATGATCTCGTAGCCCCGGAACAGCATCGCCTGGGCGTGGGCCTCGACAGCCTGGCGGTCGGTGAGGTCCAGCACCGTGTGAACCGACAACGCTCCAGCCACGCGGGTGACCGGGTCGATGTTCCAGTCCCTCAGCCTGGGAGGCGCCACCATGGCTCCGACGCCCTTGGCGCGGACCCATTCCTGACGCTTGGCGACGGCGACGGAGTAGGGATCCCCCATTCCCTCTCGCAGGCTCGCCTTGCCGTTGGAATCGAACTCAATTGGCAAGTTTTTGAAGCACATAGGTTCTCTCTCTCATCTTGTTTCGGGGCCTGGCGCGCCAGGCCGGGGGAATCTTGCGCTGGAGCTATTTGTACGACTCCTTGGAGTGCTGGTAGGCCGAATAGAACTTGTCGATCACCTTTACGGTGCCCCCGGGTACGCCGGACCGAGCACGGGCCCAACCGCTCGGACGCCCCTCCTCCCAGCGGGGTGACATGTTCTTGTCCGCCCGGCTGATCGCACGCATGCGCCGGATCGCGCCCCCGGCAACCCGGCTGGTGTTGCTGGAGATGAGCGACCCGGGCGCCACCTCGTAGAACGGGGAGAACTTGTCCGGGAAGCCGGGCATGGTGCAGCCGATGCAGACCCCACCCATGTTCATGCAGCCCCCGTGGCCGTCGACTATGCCGCGCTCGGCGATGTTGCACTGGACCACGGGGCCCCAGCATCCCAGCTCCACCAGGCACTCCTTGTCGCCGTATGACTCGGCGAACACTCCCTCCTCGTAGTACCCGGCCCTCGGGCAGTGGCGGTGCACTGTCTCGCCGAACAGCCAGGCCGGGCGGCCCAGCTCGTCGAACTCGGGCAAGGGAGCCAGGCCGTTGAGGAACAGGAGCACTGCCGCGGCGGTCTCGAGGTAGTTGTCCCCCACGGGTGAGCAACCCGGGACGTTCACCACCGGGACCCCAAAAGCCGATCGGTAGTCCTTGCCCAGGTAATCCATCACCCCCATGGAGTTGGTGACATTCCCCTTGGCTGCGGGGATCCCACCCCAGGTGGCGCACGTCCCGATGGCGATGATCGCGGCCGCGCCAGGAGCCAGACGGTCGAGCCACTCCAAGCTGGTGATCTGCCGGCCAGTCTGGGGATCCTCGCCGAGGCCCATCCAATGGCCGGTGCCCGAGATGGACTCGTCCATGATCGAGCCCTCCCAGGTGATGACGTAGGGAGCATCCAGCTCACCCCGCTCGGCCATGAACAGGTTCTGGACCCACTCCGGTCCCGACTCCATCGAGATGACGGTGTGGATCAGCTCGATGCGGGGCAATCCGGGCAGGATGCCCCTCAAGAGGTGCTCGACCCTGGGGTGGGTGCCGCCCGAGACGGCGACCGTGCACCCGTCGCAGGACCCGCCCACCATCCATATCAGATAGGCCTTCTTGAGCGGGCCGAAGGAAGTCGCATCCTGGATGATCGGGTCTGCCGGGCTGCGCACTCCGATCGGAGCCAAGGGCTGGTAGGGGTCCATCGTCCAATCGGGCGGGCTGTGGGTCCAGCTCTCGATGCCCCCAGGGGGGTTCGGGCGCTGCGCCGCCGGGGGACGCGGGCCCGCGTTGGCCAGGCTGGCAGCTGGCCGGGCTGGAGAGGCAGTCGAGGGGCCGCCGTAGACCGAGCTGGTCGCGCGCTTGAAGAGAGGCGACCCAGCGACTCCTGCTACCTGGCTCCGTGAACCCGCCAGTGGGCTCAGGCCCTGTCGCCGTCCCAGCCTGGCCGCCATCGGGGGTCCAGAGGGCCCGACCTGCTCGTCGCCGCCATCCGCGGAGTCCTCAGGCTCAGCGCTGACCTGGCCGTCAACGTCGCCGCCATCCGCGGAGTCCTCAGGCTCGGCGCCAACCGGCTCCACCGTGGGACTCATCGCCTCACGCATCTTCTTGCGACTGTCTCCCCCACCAACAACCGGCATCCGGCACCTCCTCCTTGTCAAGCCCTCATAAGAACCCTAGAGCCGGCCACCATCGACCGGTATATGTATCTTACACTAACAGGCGGGAGCTGTCAAGCGGCCGCTGGCGATGTGCATGGTGTGTGTCGATACGCGATACTAGTAGGTAAGCAGTTACAGTGCTGAGGAGGACCGGCCCGTGGAGGCCAGACCGGAGGAGGGAATCCCCATGAAGCTCGGAATAGTAGGTAAGGGCGGCGTCGGCAAGACAACGCTCTCGGCGCTGATCTCGGAGGCGTACGCGAGGCAGGGCTTGCGGGTGGTGGCGATCGATACCGACTCCAACCCGAACCTCGGGGTTTCACTGGGCCTCAGCCTGGAGGACATGGAGGCGGTGCCGGTGCTGCCCAGATCCCTGATCGTGGGCCGCGGCGAGGCGACGCCCCTGAGCCTGATGGAGCAGTACGGTCGCGCCACTCCGGCAGGGGCGACGCTCATGTCGGCGATCCGGGTGAGCGAGGCCGGAGCCGGCTGCACCTGCGCCGGGCACGCCACGGTTAGAAGCTTCTTGGGTGCAGCTCTCGACGACGCGGCCGACGTGACCCTCATCGACATGGAGGCCGGCCTCGAGCACCTCAGCCGATCAGGGGGGACGCTGGCCCACGCTGACGTGCTGCTGGTGGTGATGGAGCCCAGCCGCAAGTCGGTGCTAACCGCCGCACGCACCCAGTCACTCGCAGAGGAGCTCGGGATCACTCGAACCTACGCTCTGGGCAACAAGGCCCGCCTGCCCCAGGACGCGGAGTTCTTCGCCACATTGTGCGAGGAGTACGGGGTCCCCCTCGCCGGGGTGATCCCATACGAGCCCGACGTGATCGCGGCTGACCGCGCCGGTACCCGGGTGCCGCCAGGCAAGGCCAACGCAGTCCGCGAGGCCGTCGACGGCGTGGTCAGCTTCCTCGCAGGCGTGATGGCCGCCGCCTAAGCCGGCCCGCTCCGTCCACCAGCGTGCCGGACAAGAAGTGCCCGCCAGACCCGACGGGGGGCAGCTGTTCGTCGTGACCACCCGGTCCAGGCTGCGCGGGCCCTGGCTGTTCCCGGCGATGATGCTGGCAACAAGGCGGGTTCGCGTCCAGCTGTCATCGGACCCCACAGTGGTGCGTTGGGCGAGCGTCGTTGCCGGGCCCTGCGAGCTCTGGACCATCACGGTCTGGCGGACGCGCCACGATATGCAGGAATTCATGCGTTCAGGGGCGCATGAGCAGATCATGTGGCTCTTCTCTGTGCTGCTGCAGTCCTTCTGGCTGATGCGCTGGCACCCAGGTCCCGAGGAGCTGGGGACCTGGAAGGGCTTGTCTTTTGTCCAACCCGAGGTGACCGAGCGTGCCGCGCCTCCTCCGGACGAGCGCCTCCAGGAGGCACTCGCGCACCTCCCGAGGCTGCTGGCAGCAACTGGAGCCACTGGGCGGGCCTGCTACGAGGCCACTCCCTACGCCAGGAAGCGAAGGGATGAGGTGGGAGACGCCAGGGGGGTTGTCGTCTGGGTGAGGACGCCCAAGCACCAGCTGATGTCGGCTTGGCTGGCAATGCGACGCCTGCGCGCCGAGGCCAGCCAAGGCGAGGGCTTCGTGCGAGCCGCTCTCGGGGTGGGCCAGCTCGGAGAGCTGTACCTGCTCGCGGTCTGGCGAAACAGGCAGGGCGCCCAAGGCCTGATGCGATCCGAGGGCCTCGAGAAGCTCACCAGGCGCTGTGAGTGCTGGGCGAACGAATGGGTACCGGAGAACGAGTTCGGCAACTGGGACGGGGCTCGGCTACGGCGCGTGCGCCGGCGCCAGGTCATCCGCGTGCCCCAAGGGGCCATGGAGGCCGCGGACTCAGACGACCGGGGGAGGCGTACCCCTGAGGGAGCTGGCACCGAAGGCAGGGAAACCGAAGGCAGAGAAATCGAGCACCACTGAACGCAAGGCCACCGCCCTGGCACCAAGCGTGGACCTTCAGCGCCACGTTGCCCACCCCATTTGGCATATACCGCCCCCGCCGACGCCCTTCAGACGCCGTGCCCGCTCAGACTGGGACGGGCGCCAGTCCCTCGGCCAGGGCCACCAGAGCACGAATCGCCGGGGACTCCGGCGAGCGGTCCAGGGGGGCTACGCCCATGCGGTCGGCCTCTACGATTGCCGGGTCGTCGGGGATCACCACCACCTCGGCATCGGGGAAGGCCGCCTCGATGATCGCCAGGTCGTCGGCGCCGCGCACCCGGTTGGCCACCACCACCACCCTTCCGAGCTGGCGCTCGGCCGCCAAGCCGAGAGCGCGGGTCCCTACCTCAATGGACTTGGGCGTGGACTCGACCACCACCAGCACCGCATCCACCACCTCGGACGCCAGCCGGGTGAGCGTGCCGATCCCGGCCTCCATGTCGGCGATGACCACGGTGTCGGGAGCATCCACGTTCCCGAGCAGCTGCTCGGTCGAAAGCCCGCAGCACGGGCAACCCGGCTCGGGGTTGTCGATCTTGGTCACCACGGCGAGTCGCACCCCATCAGGTCCGGGGGCGCCAAAACGGTCCAGGAGGTCCTCCCAGCCCGAGGCGTGCTCGCCCTCCTCCTCGTCCAGGGCCTGGCGCATGGCGATGAGGCGCTCGGTGGGATCCTCGCCCAGCCCGAGGGAGATCCCAAGGTTCGGGTTGGAATCACAGTCGAGGGCCACCACCTGGTAACCCTGCCTCGCCAAGGTCCTCGCGAGAACGGCAGAGGTGGTGGTCTTGCCAGATCCTCCCTTGCCAACCACTGCGATCTTCATCCGTCGGACCTCCCTTGGCTTGCGCTGTGGCGGGGTTCTCCCAGCCGTTGTACCAATGACTCTACAGCTCTGACCGCGATACTGTCCGGCGCCTCGTCGATCGGTGCCTTGCCCCGCTTCTCCGCGTCGGCCAGCGCCTCGTCCCAGGGGATGTCCGCCACCACCTCGAGGCCGGTGGCCCGCCGGACTGTCTCGGCGTCCTCGGAAGCCCGGGTCTTGCTGGCGACCGCCAGCACCCTCTCCGGGCCGCCGACCGCCAGCGCCAAGCGGGCCAGGCGCCGGGCCGACATCAAGGACTTGGTGGTGGGCTCGGCAACTATGAGGACTGTGCGGGCATAGCTTCCCCACCCGAAGAAGGCCTGGCGGGTCCCTCCCGGGAGGTCGCCCACCAGTGACCAGGGATCCTCGGGCAGCTCGTCCAGTATCTGGCGGAAAGCCAGCTGGGAGCGCATGTACTGACCACCGGTGCGGAACTTGCCGAACTGCAAGAACCTGACCCCATCCGGGCCCAACGCCGCGTATTGCTCGACCGCAGCTACCGCGTTGAGGCCTGCCCGGAGCCGGTACCGGGGCCCGTCCTCGCCCTCTGCCCGCTCCTCGACCGCCTCGTCCGGGATGGGAGCATCGGTCACCTCCACGCCGATGGAGTAGGCCAACCCAGGCATGGGATCAGAGTCGATGGCCAGGACAGATTCGCCCTGCCGGGCAAGCACGCGGGCGAAGGTGCCGGCCATCGCCGACTTGCCCGCCCCTCCCTTGCCGACGAATGCCAATCGCACGGGGGAGACACTATATGATAGGACCCTGTGGGCCAGCCTCACCTACTGGTCTGGCTAGACGATCATACGAGGGGAAGCGCAGCGTGGCCGACCAGGACAAGAGACTGTCACCGGATCCCCCCAGCGCAGCGGCCACGCAACCTCCTCTCGACCTACCAGCAACCTTCGTGGTGCCCTCCCTGCTCATTGGACTTTATGCCATGGCCCCGGGGATCTGGCTCGGCGGGCTGCACGTGAAGCGCGGCGCCGAGATCGTCGACCACGTCATCCCCGGGCTGGCCGTGCTGGCCATGATCCTGCTGGCCCTCTCGTGGGGAGCGCAACGTCGCAGCAGGCCAACGGTCCTCCTGGTAGCCAGCCTGGTTATCGCCCTGGCCGGACTGTGGATGTGCGCCACCCACGTCGGGCTGCTCGTTCAGGGCATCCGGGGCGAGGCTCCAGGCCTGGCGGTGGCCTACCATTGCTCGACGGCGTTTTTTACCCTGGTCCTCGGCATCACCTGGGTGGCCCGACACTCGGGGGTGCTGACGGCACCGCCGGTCGACGAGCCGGGGAGCGCTACAGCGCTGGCCTCTGCCGCTGGCCAACCCCCGATTCCAAGCTCTGAGAATCGCTGATGGATTCGTCCCTCGCCCCCTACGAGGTCCTCGGGGTGCCTTCGACTGCCACGCTCAGCGAGGTCAGCGCGGCTTACAAGGTCCTCGCACAGATCTTCCACCCGGATCGCTTCCAGGAGGCGCCCGAGGCGGTGCGCCTGACCGCAGAGGACAAGATGAAGGAGCTCAACGACGCCTACGCCGCGGCCCGCAAGGGATCGCTCGTGCTGTGGCCGCTCGCTCCTTCTCGGTCCTGCCCGAAAGAGGATGCGCCTGCTCGCAACGGTCACGGGAGCCGGGGAACCTCCTGGGCTGACGCTCAACGACGCCGAGCGACTCAGGCGGCTCGCATGAACGAGGCCCGGATGGCCAGGGACCGAGACGCCCCGAGCGGCAAGGCAGTCGCCCGGCCGAGGACGGATCTCGCCTACCGCGGCTCCATCCTCTATGGCCTGGGGATGGCCCGGTTCACCGGGAACCTGATCTGCCCCGGGTGTGATAGCGTCCAGTGGCTGCCTCCAGACTGGCGTGAGATCCTGGACGACAATGCCTTCTTCTGCTCCGCGTGCGACAGGGCGATCCTCGCCAGGGTGAAGGACAGCGCACCAAGAGTCGGCAAGACCGAATGATGTTCTCCCTTCCCGACAAGGGCTCTCAGTGCCGACCCAGGCCGAGGACGGTGCGCAGGCCTGCATCGATCTGATCCATGACACTGACGGGAAGCTGGCCTACGTGTGAGTCGAGCCAGTCCCGGTCGATGGTGGCGAGAGCTGTGACGTTGACCACGGAGTCCTTCGGCAGCCCTGAGATCGCTGCCGATAGGAAGACGTTGCCTGGGCGGTTTGCCAGCGTAGTGTTGGAAGTGATGACCGCGACTATCGCAGTCGCCAGGCCGCTTCGATTGTACGGGTCGGCCTGGACGACCAGGACCGGGCGTCGCCCGGCCGGGCCGCTGCCACGCGCTGGGCCAAAGTCGCCCCACCAGATATCCCCTCGCCGGGTCGGGGGTGTTGGCCCTCGCCGGGTCACCACTCTTCGAGCTCGGTGCTTGCCATGATCGACGCCGCCCCCAACGCGGCCGCGAACCGATTCGAATCGTCCTCGGACTCCGACGCGAGCGCGGCATCGATGCTGGCAGTCACCTCACTCTCCGAGCTCCGATCAAGGTACTGCTCCATCGCCTGGACGAAGAGCGCAGAGCGGCTGACGCCCAACCTGGCGGCAGCTGCGGTCGCTCGGAGGTAGGTATCGTCGGGAAGCGAGATGGCGGTCTTCACGGTCAGTCAGTATAACCGGGTATGTCCGAGGCGAGCGCTGGTGGTTCCTGGGCACGACGGGTCGACGACACCGACTCTATCTTTCTTCCGCAGCCCAGCCCGAGGCATCGCTAAGCAGGTGGTCCCGAAAGAGCGCGGCAGTGGCCGAGAGATCGCCGCCGGCTCGGCCCACGAGGTGCCAGCCCCGGCGCAGGGGCAGCGGCCCGGCCCGCCACTCCTCCAGCGTGCCGTCGGCCAGCTCCCTCGCCACCGCGGCGCGCGAGACCAAGGCGATACCCAGGCCCAACGCGGCGGACTCCCGCAGCGCCCCGTTGGAGCCGAGGGTGAGGTGCGCCGGCGCGATGCCCAGGGTCTCCAGCAGCTCGTCCGCCGTCGAGCGGGTGCCCGAGCCCCGCTCGCGCACCAACCAGGTCCGCTGGGCCAGCTCGGCGACGCTCACCTGCCGGGGCCCCGCTCGGCAGTCGCCATCAGGAGCGCTGACCACGACCAGGTAGTTGTCGGTCTCGGCCAGGTTCTCCAGGCGACCTCCGAGCGGCGGGCGCCCCCCGATGGCCAGGTCCACGGCGCCGCGGTCCAGCAGGTCCCATACCCGGGCCCGGTTGCCGACCTCCAGGATCACCTCCACGTTCGGGTGCGCCTTCCGAAACTCAGCCAGCAGCGCCGGGACGAGGTGCTCCCCGGCAGTAGTAACGGCCGCCAGGCGCAGGCTCCCGCGCTCTGGGTCGGCCTGGGCGGCCGTGGCGGCGATCGCCGCGTCCCACAGGCCGAGCAGGCGCCGGCCGTGTGCGGCCAGCACCTGGCCCGCGGGGGTTATGCGCAGGCCCCGGCCGTCCCGCTCTACCAGGGCGACCTTGAGCTCGGCCTGGAGGCCGCCCAGCAAGGAGGAGACCGCGGGCTGGCTGACGAAGAGGCGCTCGGCTGCTTCCCGGACCGAGCCGGTGTCGGCAACGACCACGAAGGTTCGAAGCTGGTGTGGGGTCATAGCTCAACTGTAGCTTATGAGTATTAGCAATATTCTCAATTGTAATTTGATGAAACGGGGCTATGATGGACAGCGCAGGCGGGGGCGACCACCGAAGAACCGAAGAGAGGAGCCGAGATGGCTGAGACAAACGGCAAGGTTGAAGAAGACGCCAAGGTCGATCGTTGGGCAGCCGGGGTGATCCCGTATGCCAAGATGGGCTACTGGGAGCCGGACTACGTGCCCAAGGACACCGACATCCTCTGCGCCTTCCGGGTGACGCCCCAGGCGGGGGTGGACCCGATCGAGGCCTCCGCCGCGGTTGCCGGGGAGTCCTCCACCGCGACGTGGACGGTGGTGTGGACCGACCGCCTGACGACTCACACCCACTACCAGGCCAAGTGCTACTCCTGCACACCCATCCCGGGCACGGACAACCAGCACCTGGCGCTCATCGCCTACGACATCGACCTGTTCGAGGAAGGCTCGATCGCCAACCTGACCAGCTCGATCATCGGGAACGTCTTCGGCTTCAAAGCGCTCAAAGCGCTGCGCCTCGAGGACATGCGCATCCCCACCCACTACGTCAAGACCTTCCCCGGACCTCCCCATGGCATCGTCATGGAGCGCGAGTACCTCAACAAGTACGGGCGTCCCATCCTGGGCGCCACCACCAAGCCCAAGCTGGGCCTGTCCGCCCGCAACTACGGACGGGTGGTCTACGAGGCACTGCGAGGCGGGCTGGACTTCACCAAGGACGACGAGAACATCAACAGCCAGCCCTTCATGCGCTGGCGTGACCGCTACCTGCACGTCATGGAGGCGGTCCAGCGCGCCCAGGCCGCCACCGGGGAGGTCAAGGGCCACTACCTCAACGTGACCGCCGCCACCATGGAGGACATGTACGAGAGGGCCACCTTCGCCAAGGAGGTCGGCTCGATAATCATCATGATGGACCTCACCGTCGGCTTCACGGCGATGAGCTCGATGTCCAACTGGGCCCGGGCCAACGGCATGATCCTGCACCTGCACCGTGCCGGCTACGCCACGTACGCCAGGCAGAAGAACCACGGGGTGAACTTCCGGGTCGTCTCCAAGTGGTGCCGCCTGCTGGGTGTCGACCACATCCACTCTGGGACGGTCGTGGGCAAGCTCGAGGGCGACCCCAACATCATCCAGGGCTATTACAACACGCTGCGGCTCGACAAGGTGAAGGCCAACCCGGTCCAGGGCCTCTACTTCGACCAGGACTGGGCCTCGATGCCCGGCGTCATGCCGGTCGCCTCGGGCGGCATCCACGCCGGCCAGATGCACCAGCTCCTGCACTACCTGGGCGAGGATGTCGTGCTCCAGTTCGGCGGGGGCACCATCGGCCACCCGATGGGCATCGCTGCGGGCGCCACGGCCAACCGGGTAGCGACCGAGGCCATGGTCAAGGCCCGAAACGAGGGCAAGGACTACTTCAAGGAGGGCGACCAGATCCTCAAAGACGCCGCCAAGCGTTGCCCGGAGCTGCAGATGGCTCTGGACGTGTGGGGCGAGATCAGCTTCAACTACGAGTCGACCGACACGCCCGACGTCCTGCCCACCGCGACCATCGCCTAAATAGTTTCAAGATTCGGCTGAAAGGAGCCACTTTACATGAGGATCACACAGGGGACCTTCTCCTACCTTCCGGACTTCACCGATGCAGAGATAGCGGCGCAGGTCCAGTATTCCATCGACAACGGGTGGGCCATAGCCATCGAGCTGACCGACGACCCGCATCCCCGCAACGTCTACTGGGAGATGTGGGGCCTGCCCATGTTCGAGGTCACCGACGCTGCTGGCGTCATGCACGAGGTCAACCGCTGCCGCGAGGCCTTTCCAAACCAGTACGTCCGGGTGAGCGCCTATGACGCCACCCTCGGGCGCCAGACCACCGCACTGTCGTTCATCGTCCAACGCCCAGCCGAGGAGCCGGGCTTCAGGGTGGAGCGCCAGGAGTCCCACGACCGTCAGATCCGCTACACCTTGTACTCCTACGCGGCGGAGCAACCCCACGGCGAACGCTACGCGAGGAGCTAGGTGATGTCCGGCTTTGCCATGGTGCCCCCGGGCACCAAGCCGACCCGGGACGGTGCCAGCACCGTCCCGGGTCAAGCCGGTCCCGGATCGGCGCCCTGCACCGGCAACGGCGGGAAAGGGGCCGGGACTGGCGAGGGGCTCGGCGGTGCCGGGACCGGGACTGGCGAACGCCCTGAGGGACAGCTGGGCGACGGCGAGATGGTCGATCTTTGGGCCGAGCGGGCGGCATCGGACGTCGACGAGGTCCTGGGCCGCCTCGACCGGGAGCTGGTGGGCTTGGTGCCCATCAAGACACGGGTCCGGGAGATCGCTTCGCTCC
The DNA here is from genome assembly GCA_039583695.1 of Acidimicrobiales bacterium. Lineage (GTDB taxonomy): Bacteria > Actinomycetota > Acidimicrobiia > Acidimicrobiales > JAJPHD01 > JAVKSL01. The sequence continues at coordinate 34,691 of JAVKSL010000017.1, forward strand.
TGCTCATCGACCGGCTGCGAGGTCGTTACGAGCTGACCTCCACCCGCCCCTCGCTCCACATGTGCTTCACCGGGGCCCCAGGTACCGGCAAGACCACTGTCGCCCTGCGTATGGCCGAGCTGTTGCACAAGCTTGGTTACCTGCGCCGGCCCACCATGGTCGCGGTGACCAGGGACGACCTGGTCGGTCAGTACATCGGCCACACTGCCCCCAAGACCCGCGAGGTGCTCAAGCGGGCGATGGGCGGTGTGCTGTTCATCGACGAGGCCTATTACCTGTACCGCCAGGAGAACGAGCGGGACTACGGCCAGGAGACCATCGAGATCCTTCTCCAGGTGATGGAGAACTCGCGCGACGACCTGGTGGTCATCCTGGCGGGCTACAAGGACCGGATGGACACCTTCTTCAAGTCCAACCCTGGGATGAGCAGCCGGATCGCACACCACATGGACTTTCCCAGCTACAGCGCCGAGGAGCTCTTGGGGATTGGTGAGCTGATGCTGGCCGAGCAGGGCTACTACCTGGCGCCCGAGGCCGAGGTGGCGTTCGCCGACTACCTGCGCAGGCGGATGCTCCAGCCCCGATTCTCCAACGCCCGCAGCGTGCGCAACGCGCTGGAGCGGGCCAGGCTGCGCCACGCCGACCGGTTGGTTGCCTCGGGCGCCCGCCAGCTGAGCCGTGACGACCTCATGCGGATCGAGGCCGACGACATACTCCGCAGCCGGGTCTTCACCGACGACGACCCCACCGAGGTGCCGCCCGAGGACGGTGCTGCGGCCTAGCCCCCGACAGGTCCTCAAAAGACGAGCTTGGGGTGACCAACGCCAGCTATAGTGCCGCTGATCACCCCAGGTTCATGCATTCCCAGGCAGGAGGCTCACCTCCCCCGGGCGCAGGCTTCTCAACGCCGGGCGGGTACCATGCCCTCGGCCGCTACCGCCGCAGTGGTGAGGTTCCCAGCCGCGTCGCCGAGGGCGGCATTCACCAGGTCGGCGCCATAGCCAATGATCCTGCAGTGGTCCTCGATGAGTCTCACTCCACGGGCAATCTCGGTCAGGTTCTCCAACACGTGGCTCAGCGCAGCCGCCAGCCGTATGAGGAAGTAGGCGAGGACGGCAACCAAGGAGAGGATGGCCGCGCAGGTGAGGATGATCTGGACGATCTCGGTCGTGCTCATCGGGTGAGCAGCGCTGCGTGGCGCGCCGTCTCCTCCTTGAGGGCCACGCACAGGTTGAGCGTACCAACCAGCAGGGACGTGTTGGCCGTGTTGGCGGCCACCCGACCAGCTGTGTCGAGCACGTCCCCCACCCCGTTATCGATGTCCTTGACGAAGGACAACAGCAGTGACAGGAGCACGATGACCACGCCGACCACGGCGAAGCCGACACCTATCGCCACCCACCAGAAGACGGTGTCCCCCTGGCTCAGGGCTGCTAGAAGTAATGCCGTCATCCCAATCCCTCCAGTACTCCTCGAGCCGCTACTGCGCTGTTGTTGATATCTTCGATGGCTGCGTTGACGACGGGTACGTCCCACAGCACCATCGTGTTGCGCCTGCTCTCGTCGAGTGCAAGCGTGATGATGCGAGCTTGTTCGCCGATGCGGCGGGCAAGGCTCAAGATCGACGCCACCAGGATCACCACCACCACGATGACGACTGCAGCGATGATGAACCCGACGTACCAGCCGGTGAGCGGTTCTGCTGAAGCTACGGGCATGCATGACCCCCTGTCGTATCTACCTAGGGATAGAGTAGTGCCTTGCAGCATAGCTCACACCAGACACCAGGGGGCAAATCGGGCATGACGAGGACAACATGGTGCTGATCGGCAGGGGACCGGACCCCGGGGAGTCCGAGAGCCCTGAGCCAGCCCCGGTTGCTCCGATGCCGTCTCCGGAGGTGCCAGCTCAGCCCGGCCCGCCCTCACAGGTGCCAGCGCAGCCCGGCCCGCCCTCACAGGTGCCAGCGCAGCCCGGCCCGCCCTCACCGGAGCCAGCTCAGGGCCCAGCCGCAGCCGGCCACCCAGACGAGCCCACGGCCCCCGAACCAGTCGTCACCCCGACGAAGTCCCGTGGTCGCTTCACGCTTCCAGGTGGGCCGTTGCTGCCCCTCGGAGCGGTGATCGTGCTGGGCATCGTGGCCGCTGGCATCATCGTGACCACCGGCTTCAAGCACAAGCCCGTCTCCAACACCACCACGACGACCGCCGCAGGCGCCGACACCACCACCAAAGCCACGGTGCCACTGAGCAAGGTGCCATTGACCACTGTCACCAACAGCGCCGACGGCTTCTCCATCTCCTATCCCAGCACCTGGGAGCAGGTCCCGGACTCCACCGCTCCACTGCTGGTGGTTGACCCCAAGACCAAGAACGGCTTCGACGTGGAGGTGTACCAGCTCGCCAGGCCGGTCGACACGGGCAATATCTCCGAGATCAAGAAGGTCACCGACACGATTCTCGCTGGCGCAGCCATCAGGATGGTGACCGAGAAGCCCATCACCCTCAATGGGCTGCCGGGCTACTACTACTTCTACCTGTACAAGGACCCGTCCACTGGTCTAGTGGGTGCCAACTCCCAGGAGTTCGTCTTCCAGGGACGAAAGCTGACCGACATCACCTTCCAGGCCCTTCCCTATACCAACTTCGGGCCCTTGGGCGCCACGTTCGACAAGATTGCCAACAGCTACAAGAGCAATCCCAACGTGCTCGGACCGGTCCCCCCGGTACCCACCACGGTCGCCCGCTCGACCGCAACCACCACAAGGTCGGCGACCACGACGCAAGGCACGACCAAGGTGACCACCAAGAAGGCTTGACCAACCCCAGGCCCGCCTTTGTGGTGGCGCGGAAAGGCCCCCTCCGCCTGGAGGGGGCCTTTCCCTACAGCAAGTGCTGGGCTGGGCTATAGGCCGAGGCCCAGGATGCCACCTCCCCCGGAGCCGGCCAAACCAGAGCCGGCCGAACCAGAGCCGGCCGACCCGTTGCAGTCGGAGCCAGAGATCAGAACAGCACAGTCGATCCCGTTGGCGTTTGAGTTGATCGACCCCACGGTGGACAGGATGCTGGTGGTGTCGTTGTGGATCCCGGTGACCGCACCCGTGATGGTGACCTCGTTGTGGTTGATCTGAGCGATGCCTGGCTGGATAGCGCCACCCACCTCCGAGTTGATGCCCACGAAGCTGCCGTGGATGGAGCCCACGCTGGCCCCGATGGAGCCCACGCTGGCGCCGATGCTGTTGACCGCCCCGTTAATCGACACCACGGTCGAGTGAATCGTGTCGACGTTGGACAGGATGGACTTGACCTTCGAGTTGATGCTGTTGGTCTGGGCGATCGTCTCCTGTAGGTCGGCGTTTGCCGAGGGCACACCGGGACTGCCGCCAACGTCGGTGGCAATCTGTGCCGCCGACGCGTCCACCTTGTTGAGCACGGGCAGGAGGGCGGTGCTCGCCTGGATCCCGCTGACAGGAGGACGGATCGCATCCTTGACCTCGTGGTTGATGCTGATCGCTGCCACAGTCGTCGCGGTCAGCAGGATAACGGCCGCTAAGGCGAGGGCGATGATGAGGGTCAGGTTGACGGCGACTATGCCGGCCTCCCCTCGGCCGGCCTCCCCTCGGCCGGCCTCCCCTCGCCGCCTGCGGGCGGCCGCCGCTAGCACGTGCCACCCCCGACCAGCCTGAGGACGTTGACGACCAGAGCGTTGCAGATGCTGACCAGGTGACCGTCAACGGAGACAAGGCCGTTGGAGGTCGTGGTCAGCTGGGTGTGGATCGCAGCCAGGTCGGTGTTGGCGATCTCCAGGCGCTGGAAGATGTTGACCACGCCCACCTGGCTTGAGCCGCAGGAACCCGAGCTGGCCGCGGTGGAGCCGCCCGGAGGTGTGAACACACCTTCGGTCACCGGCACGCTGCAGTTGCCGTTGGGCGACCAGGTTGCGTTCAGGCTGGAGTTGATCTGGCCGGCGAGGCCTGACACCGCGGTGAGCACGCCCTCGGTGTTGACCAGGGATCCCGAGATCGTGGTCAAGGTGCCGGCGGTGCCGCTCAACAGCGAAGCTGTGCTGACCAGCGAGCCACTGGTGGTTGCCAGGTTCTTCTCGATGGTGCCCAGGTTGGAGATGATCGTGATCGCCTCGCCGTCGATGGGTGCCAGGTCGCTGTGGATGGCGTCCAAGCTGGCATTGACGCTGGCAATCTGGCCTGGCAGGGTCTTGGCATGCCCGCCAACGCTCTGAACCTCGCTGGTGGTGACCGAGAGGTTGCTGTCGATGCCCGCAAGGGCGTTGCTGATGAAGATCAGGAAGACGACCACCACCACCACCACGATGGCGATGAGGGCGACCCAGACTTTCAGCCACCTCTCGTAGAATGCGGCGCGGTCTGTTGCGTCGCTGGTTCGTGCTGCTCTCGGTGTGAAGTCACCCGGACGTGTGCTGACTGATGCCATGTCGATGTCCTCCTAACCGAGGTTAACAGCGTGGTCGATGGCACCGGACTCCCTGTTGGCCGTGTTGGCCTCGTTGACGATGCTGTTGGCGTTGCCCAGGATCGCGTTGGCAAGCCCGATCGTCACGTCCGCGTTGCCGTTGATGAGGTTGACTCCGTGGTTGATGGTACCGGCGATCGTGAGGATCTGACCGGCAGTGGCGTTGATGTCCTTGGCAGTGCCGTTGATCGCGTTGGCGCTGCTATTGATCGAGGTGGCGCTGCCGTTGATCGAGGTGGCGCTGCCGTTGATCGACTTGGCGCTGGTGAGGATGTCACCCGCCGTGCCGTTGATGGCCACAGCGTCCTTGTTGATCTGGGTCAGCGCGGGCTCGACCGGGGCAGCCTCGCCCTGGATCTGGCTCGCAACCTGGTCTGTGTGGTTGAGCAGGATGATCGAGTCGGTGGACTGATTGATCCCCTGGCCGGTCGAGGCGATGACCTTGGCCTCGTGGTTGATGTTCGATGCGTGGATCTCGGTCCGCGTAAGCAGGTAGAGGGCCGCCACGATGATCACGATCACGAACAGCAACGTGAACGTCGCCTGCCCGGCTTGGTCGTGGCGGCGCTTGAGCTGCTGCGCCCTGGTCTGATTCGCCATTGACACCCCTTCACTCCCCAAGAGGCCGACCTGGCGACGGCCTACGGAACTGGAACTGGACTTGAAATTGTAACATACCACACCAAACCGGGACATACCCGAAAAACATTCGACGCTGCCGGGCACCTTGGCCACCAACGCCGACCTACGGGGCCACGAGGCCTGCCAACGCTGGCTCACCTCGCGCCCTGCTCGTGTGAGCTACCTGCGAAGGGACACTGGGCCCGTGCCCCCAGAGCGACCCGCTGACCGTGAGGCGCCACTGCGCCCACCCATGGACACAGGACCTGTGCCCCCGCTCGGTGCGGGCCTGGGCGCCGGTGCGGGCCTGGGCGCCGGTGCGGCGGCCACCGCTGGTGCGGGCGCCCCTCCACCCTGCCCCGCCGGTGGGAGGCCGAGCACTCCACGCAGTGCGTTCTGGATTGCGATCACGTTTCCCGCGATGCCTCCCACAACCTCTGCGACCGGCGCCGTCTGGTTGGCGATCGCCTTTACCCCGATGATCACCGTCCCGAGGGTGAAGCTCACCTTCTTGAGGGTCGCGGCAATCGCGATCAGGTAGCCAGCAAGCGCCAAGACGACCACGGCGACCACTACGAAGGCCAAGATGGTCGCCCCTCCAATGTTCAATGATGCCAACATCTCTCCCACGCTCCTGTCTAGCTAACCGGCCAAGATGGCCGTGATGGCGGCCCCGTACCGACCCACCAACTTGTAAGCCGCCGCGGTCAGATCCCTTGTGCGGACGAGCTTGGGCACTGCCTGGAGCAGTTCCGAGACGTTCTGAGCGTGCTCGAGTATGTCGTCAGCAGTGGCCTTGATCCCCCGAATCGGCTTGAACAGCCGCTGGAGCAGGACCAACACGACTGGAACGACCACCACGAGGACGATGGCCTCGCCTATGTACCAACCGATCACTCTCGACTCCCCTCTGCCAGTACTGCCCCGATTGCCCCAGTATAGGCAACTCGTCCCGTGTGCGCAAGCTCAGCTCCACAATGAGCCGAGCGGACCTCCAAGCTCAGGTTCACTTTGCCCTTTTCTTGCTCTGACCCGGACCTCCCTCGCCTCCGAGCCACCAGGGCAGGCCCGGTGGGAGCGCCCAGCCCCCCACACCGGCGGTCAGGGCGAGAATGAAGACGATGATCTCGGTGATCAGGCGCTTGTGCGCCGTGGTCTTGCACAGCCCAGGGCCCTGGCCAAAGAGGTTGCTGGTGATGGGCACCCCATGCAGCACCGGGCCCCCGCTCAGGGAGGACCCGCACGTGAAGCCGAGGAAGTGGAACGGCATGAGGGCAAAGACCACCGCCAGGGCCGCCACCACGAGGGCGGCAGTGGCGACGATGTGAGCAATAAGGACCGCCCGGTTGGGCGCTACGAAGCGCACGATCCTGGATTTGCTCACGGCAGCACCCCGATATCCGAGCCTGCTCCGACCTCAGATCGTGCGACCTCAGATCGTACGGCCTCAGATCGTACGGCCTCAGATCGGGCCGGGACCACCGCCCGGACCCGGGTGCCCTCGCCCCCCGGCCGGGAGAACACCTCCAGGCGCCCCCCGATCAGCTCGGCTCTCTCTCTCATGCCCGCCAGCCCGTAGGTGGTCACCAGGGCTCCCCCGGCTGTGGTCAGGCGGGGCTCGAAGCCCCTGCCATCGTCGGCGACCTCCAGCACGACCTCCGAACCACGCTGGTATAGGTCGACCCGGACTCGGCTGGCTCCTGCGTGCTTGGACACGTTCTGCAGCGCCTCCTGGGCTAT
>JAVKSL010000018.1:0-39228 GCA_039583695.1 Acidimicrobiales bacterium
GCGGGCAGGGCGGTGGCGGCCCGGCGGGGCGAGGCGGCCCGGCGGGGCGTGGCGGCCCGGCGGGGAGTGTGAGATCAGGGATGCCGCTGGCTCCTGCCGGCCAGGTGGACGCTGGCCGACCTGCCGGTGGGTCAGGGTCTGGCACTGTACGGCGGGTGTTTCCGTTGGCGGGCGGCGACCAGGCCTCCGCGGAGAACGAGCGGGCCAGGATCTCCAGTGTTGGTGTGGGTCCGGTGGTCTTCGGGGAGACCGATAGCGATGCCGGCCCGGCGACCGACGCGGGGTTGGCGACCGGATCATTCGGCAAGGTCAAGGGCTTGACGAATCGTCGGCGGATGCCGAGCGCGCTGGCTGCAGGCATGACCAGGCCGCTCCAGTCGGGTCGCTCACGGCGGTCAATGTCCTGGGACAGCTCGCCGCGGTCGTTCGGGTGGCGACGGCCCCTGACGGTGCTGCTGGCCCTTGTGGTGCTGGGTGGTGTCTACGTGGCTGTCCAGGCTTTTCGGGGCGTGCCTCGACTGCGCTTTGTGGCGGGTGCTCAGGTGGCCTTCACCACCCCAGGCGCTCCGCCGGTGCTGCCCTGGCCCTCGACGGGCGAGTCCGAGGTCGAGGTGGCTGGGGTGGGTACCTTTGGTCCGGTCGGGTCGACAACCCCGGTCGCCATCGGCAGCGTGGCCAAGATCATGGCTGCCTATGTCATCCTCCACGACCACCCGCTGGCGCTGGGCCAGCAAGGCCCCTCGATCCCGATCACCTCCGCGGACGTGGCGATCTACAATGCCGACGCCAACCAGGGGGACTCGGTGGTCCCGGTGACAGCCGGCCAGAGCTTCACCGAGCTTCAGGCCCTCCAAGCCCTGCTTGTCCCTTCGGGGGACAACATCGCTGAGCTGCTGGCCACCTGGGACGCCAGCTCCGAGGCTGCGTTCGTGGCCAAGATGAACGCGGAGGCCGCAGCCCTGGGCATGACCCACACCCATTATGCCGACGTGAGTGGCCTTTCTTCTGGCACGGTGAGCACCGCGGCCGACCAGCTCATCCTGGCGCCACTGGCGATGGCGAACGCCACGATTGCCGCGACGGTTGGCCTCAAACAGATTGATCTTCCGACCGGAGGCGTGTTCACGAATTACAACACCCTGCTGGGAACTGACGGGATCGACGGCATCAAGACCGGATCCGTTACCAGCGGCGATCTGGTCTTCTCGGCCAAGCACGCGGTGGACGGGCACACCGAGACCATCTACGGAGCGGTCCTGGGGGTCATCCCGGGGCCGGGCCAGGGCGACATCCCCGCTGCCACCGCCGCCAGCCAGCTCCTCGTCAAGGCGGTCGAGGCCGATGTTGCCCCGGTGAACGTGCTAGCCCAGGGCAGCGTGGAGGGCCACGTGAGCGCCCCGTGGCTGAGCGGGCCGGTGCCGGTCTCGACCGCTGGCGCGGTCACGGTCCTGGGTTGGCCGGGTCTGACGGTGCAGGTCAAGGCGAGCCCGTCGGCGAAGCTCGGCCGTAGCATCTCGAGTGGCACGGTGGTCGGCCGGGCGACTGTCCAGGTTGGGTCGCAGAGCTCGGTTGTCGCCCTGCGCACTACTGAGCCGGTCCCCGGCCCCTCCCTCGGCTGGAGGCTCACCCGCCTGTAGATCAGTCGTTGTCCGCCTGTTTGAGGAGGGCACCGACCTCGGGGGGGACAGTCCAGCGAAACGGCGGGAGGTGGTGCTGGCCTGCCCAGGTGACCGCCAGCTCGTGGCTGCCCACCGAGGCGAGCAGCTCGGCCCCAAGCCGGTCGTGGGCCAGGTAGCGCCCGACCTTGCCCACCCAGCTGCGACCCTCCGCCCATCGGGCGACTCGGGTGCGTCCGAGTGCCAGGCTGGCAAGGGTGGCACCGACCCGGGCAAAGGTGCCCAGCCCGGACTCCAGCTTGCCTATGTCGTGAAGCAGGGCGGCGGCCAGCAGGGCCTTGGTCTGCATGCCAGGCGGTGTGCTCGCGGCGGCTGCGACCCGATGAGCCACCGTCACCGAGTGCCGCCGATCCTGGCCGCTCATCCGACTCCACAAGCCCAGCTCAGCAGGGGAGAGGACCTCGGCTACCCAGGTCGAGTCTGTGATCCCGGGGCCTCCGGGTCGTAGCGCTCCGCCAAAGCGGCGAACCAGGTGCCCCGCCTCCTGCTTGAGCTGCTTGAGCTGCTTGAGCTGCTTGAGCCGCTTGAGCCGCTTGAGCTGCTTGAGCCGCTTGAAGCCGAAGCGGTTGCATTTAGGACCCGTTCCGGCGCTCAACTGCAACCGCTTGGCGTGACATTCACCGAGGCAGTACCAGCCGTCCCCACAGGTTGATGGCGGGGGCGTAGATCCGGCCCAGCGCGCCTGGGTGGAGCTCGACGACCAGGATCGCCACAATGAACAACGCCGGCAGGGTGTACTGGCGGATGCGCAGGTAGGCTGGCCACCAGGCTCTGGGCATCAGGCGCTCCACCACTGCTGAGCCGTCCAGCGGAGGCAGGGGGATGAGGTTGAATATGGCCAGGTAGAGGTTCACCAGTCCCAGGTCGAACAGCAGCTGCCACCCGATGGGCAGGCCGGGAATCAGGCCGTTGGGGTCGGATGCGGCTGCATTCAGAACGCCCAGCGGGAGGAACAGCCGTATCGCCAGGCCAGCCAGCACCGCCAGCATGATGTTCACCATCGGGCCGGCGAGCGAGACGACCACCGCCTGGTTGCGGGGACTTCGTAGCGCCCCCACGTTGACTGGCACGGGCTTGGCGTACCCGAAGACCGGGAACCCAGCGAAAGCCAGGATGGCCGGCATGATGATCGTGCCGACGGGGTCGATGTGGGGGATCGGATTGAGGGTGAGCCGGCCGGCCCGCTTGGCCGTGTCGTCGCCGAACCAGTACGCCACCAGCCCGTGGGACACCTCGTGCAGGATCACCGAGGGGATCAGCATGGCGAACAACAGGGCATTGGTCCCGCTGACCAGCTTGCCACGGATGACCAGATAGATCAGGACAACGGCCAGCAGCAGGGCGACGACCTGGTACTGCCTGAGCCTGGCTCCTCCTACGGGCTGCCTGGTAGCCACTCGAGCGCCGGCTCAGCGTTTGGAGTGGCTGGCGCAGTTGATGCACAGCCGGGCCGTGGGCATCGCCTCCAAGCGGGCAGGGGCTATCGGGTTCCCACAGGACTGGCAGTGGCCGTAGGTCCCGTTGTCCAGATTGACCAGGGCTCGCTCGACGTCTGCCAGGGCCTCGCGCAGGGATAGGGCCAGCACCTCTGCCTCGCCGCGCTCGGCAGTCACCTGGCTGGAGTCGGCAAAGTTGGCGTCGTAGGACAGGCCTCCGTCATTGGTCAGGCCGCCACCTTCACCGTGACCAATCTCGGACAGCTTGTCCCTGAGGGCGGCCCGCTCAGCCTCGAGGAGCCCCTTGTAGTCGACGGTGGGTGCATCACTGGACATAAGGTGCAGCTTACCGCACCGGACCACCCACGCCAGCACGGGGGTGCGCCGCAACGTAAGCAGCCTTCAGGCGCCTGGCGGAAACCTTGGTGTACACCTGGGTGGTGGCCACCGAGGCGTGTCCGAGCAGCTCCTGCACCACCCGGATATCCGCTCCGTGGTCCAGCATGTGGGTTGCGCAGGAGTGGCGCAGCACGTGAGGCGTCAGACGGCCGTCGAGTCCCACCAGCGAGCCGTAGTGGCACACCACGCCCCACGCGCCCTGGCGAGAAAGCCTCCCGCCGCGCAGGTTCAGCCACACCGCCTCCGCGTCCCCCCGCCTCGCCCACCGTCTCGGCGCCATCAGGGGCCGGCCCCCTGGAGCCAGCCACGCTTCGAGGGCGGCGCCTGCGCAGCTGCCGAGGGGGACCACCCGTTCCTTGGAGCCCTTGCCCAGCACCCTCATGACTCCGTCCCCCAGCATGAGGCTCTCGAGCGAGAGCCCGACAAGCTCGGATACCCGCAGACCCGCTCCGTAGAGGACCTCCAGGATGGCCCGGTCCCTCCGGGCCCGGGGGTCGTTGCCGGTCACCGCCCCGATCAGGGCGGTGACCTCGGCTTCGGTGAGCGCCTTGGGCAGGCCCCGCGGGACCTGGGGAGCGCCGAGATCAGCTGTCGGGTCGACGGTCACACGGCCCTCGTCGAGGCAGAAGCGGTGAAGGCCGCGGACCGCGGCCGTCGCCCGGGCCACGCTCGCGGGCTGGCGCCCGGTCCCTCCCAGCCACACCAGGTACTGGGCGACGACGTCCGGCGAGGCGCTGGCGACGCCGAGCGAGCGCTCCCCGAGCCAGGTTTCGTAAGAGGCGAGATCGGTCCGGTAAGCCGAAAGGGTGTTGGTGGCCCGACCCTTCTCCACGGCCAGCCAGGACAGGTACTCCTCGCCGTGGGCGGAGAGCACCGGGCTCATTGGTGAGGTCTGAGGGCCGTACGTGCCAGGCACAAGCCCACGATCGTCTTCGCGTCGACTATCCCGCCACTCGCCACCAAGCCCAGCGCCGCCTCCAGCGGTACTCGCTCGATGGTCATGAGATCCTCCTCGACCCCCTGGGGAGACGAGTCGACGGGCGCGAGGTCGGTTGCCAGGTACACGTAAGTGTGCTCGTCGCAGAATCCGGGCGAGTTGTAGAACGTCACCAGCTCGGACATGACGCCCGCGCGCATCCCGACCTCTTCCTCCAGCTCCCGCCGGGCGGTGAGCTCCGGAGGCTCTCCGGGCACGTCCCGCTTGCCGGCCGGCAGCTCCAGCAGGTAGGCGCCCACCGCGGCCCGGTACTGGCGCACCATGAAGACCGAACCGTCCGCCACTGCAACGACGACCACTGCCCCCGGGTGGTGGACAACATCGCGCTCGAAGGTATCGCCCCCGGGTGCCTCAATGCTCAGGCGGGCCAAGCTCACCAGGCGCCCCACGTACAACGTCTCCTCTCCCAGCACCTGGAACGCCATCGCTCAGGCCTCGGCGGCGGCCAGCCCCAGCACGGCCTCAGCACTTTGGTCCAGCGCCGCCCCCACCAGACCCAGGAACAAAGGATGTGGTCGGTCAGGTCGGCTCAGGAACTCGGGATGCGCCTGGGTCCCCACCCAGAACCGATGCTCGGCGAGCTCGACGAACTCCACCAACCGGTTGTCCACCGAAGCGCCCGAGCACACCAGGCCAGCTGCCTCGAGGCGACCCCGCAGCTTGGGGTTCAGCTCGAAACGGTGCCGGTGCCGTTCCTCGACCACCGTGGCCCCGTACAGCCCAGCTACCCGAGTCCCCGCCCGGAGCACCGCCGCGTAGGTCCCCAGGCGCATCGTCCCCCCCAGGTCCACCACCTGGCGCTGGTCGTCCATCAGGTCGATGACCGGATATGGCGTGTCCGGGTCGAACTCGGTGGAGTTGGCCCCGTCCATGCCTGCCAGCGCCCGGGCCACATCCACCACCATCGCCTGCAGGCCCAGGCACAGGCCCAGGCACGGCAGGTCGTGCTCGCGCGCCCAGCGCGCCGCGGCGATCTTGCCCTCCACCCCCCGTTCGCCGAAGCCTCCGGGGATCACGATCCCGTCGAGGTGAGCCAGGGTGGCCTCGGCCAGCGGCCCGGTGACATCCTCAGAGGAGATCCAGCTCAGCTCGACCGCGACGCCGTGGTGGAACCCGGCGTGGCGCAGCGCTTCCACCACCGACAGGTAGGCGTCGGGGAGCCCGACGTACTTGCCGATGATCCCCACATGTACCGCACCGCTGGGCGCCGCGGCCCGCTCCACCACAGCCTCCCAGCCCGCCAGGTCGATCTGGTGTGCTGCGTCATCCAGGCCGAACAGCCGGCAGACCTGGTCGTCCAAGCCCTCGGCGTGCAGCATCAGGGGCATCTCGTAGATGTTGTCCACGTCGATGTTGGATATAACTGCGGACATCGGCACGTCGCAGGTGAGGGAGATCTTGCGCTTGACGCCAACCGACAGTGGCGACGCCGCGCGGCACACGATGATGTCCGGCTGGATGCCCCGGCTGCGCAGCTCCTCGACCGAGTGCTGGGTGGGCTTGGTCTTGGGCTCGCCTGAGGGGCCGATGCTGGGCACCAGGGTCAGGTGCACGTAACAGCAGCTCTGGCGGCCGACATCGCTGCGGAACTGGCGGATGGCGTAGAGGAACGGGAGGATCTCGATGTCGCCGACCGTCCCGCCCACTTCGGTGATCACCACGTCCACCTCGTCGGTGGCCAGCCGGTTGATCCGGGCTTTGATCTCGTCGGTGATGTGGGGGATCACCTGCACCGTCTTGCCCAGGTAGTCGCCCCGGCGCTCCTTGGCGATCACCGCTGCGTAGATCGAGCCCGTGGTGGCGTTGCTGGCCCCGGTGAACGCCTCGTCCACGAAGCGCTCGTAGTGTCCCAGGTCCAGGTCGGTCTCGGCGCCGTCCCTGGTTACGAACACCTCCCCGTGCTCGAAGGGGTTCATCGTCCCCGGGTCGATGTTGAGGTAAGGGTCCAGCTTCTGCATGGTGACCCGCAGGCCCCTGCACTTGAGCAGCCGCCCCAGCGACGAGGCGGTGAGCCCCTTGCCCAACGAGCTGGCCACGCCACCTGTCACGAAGATGTGCTTCGCCAAGTCTTCCTCCCGGTCCCTGCCAGGTTAGCCGGCAGCTCTTTAGAAATGTTGCACCCTGCCGCCGGCCACCGCTACCCACTCACCACCGGCTGGCTCGCTCTTAGGATGGGCCGGTGGTCACCCTGGCGATCGACGGGCCCGGAGGGGCGGGCAAGTCCACGCTCGCGGCGGCGCTTGCGGCCCGCCTCGGCGTCGAGCGCCTCGACTCGGGGGCGATGTACCGGGCGCTGGCGCTGGCAGCGCTGCGAGGTGGTGTGGACCTGGCCGACCCGGCGGCGCTGAGCCGTCTGGCTGAGAGCGTCCACCTGGGCGTGGTCAACTCCGAGGTGGAGCTGGACGGGGAGGACGTCTCGGCAGCCATCCGCACCCACCAGGTGACCCGGGCGGCGTCGGTCGTTGCCGCGCACCCGGGCGTCAGGGCGGAGCTGGTGGCCCGCCAGCGCGCCTGGCTGGCCGAGCGGGGCGGGGGAGTGGTGGAGGGCCGGGACATCGGCACGGTGGTCTGCCCGGGTGCGGACCTCAAGATCTTCCTCACCGCCCACGTCAGCGAGCGGGCGCGCCGGCGGGCTGTGGAGCTGGAGCACGATTCCGCCGCCGTTGCCGCCGAGCTGGCTCAGCGCGACCATCACGACTCGACCAGGTCGGCGTCCCCGCTGGAGGTCGCCCCGGGTGCGGTGGTCATCGACACGACTAACCGAAGTGTTGCCTCCCTGGTCGAACAGATCGTGGGAATGCTCCGATGACCCAGGACAAGGCGCCCCGGCGGCTCCCCAGCAAGCCGGCGCCGCCCACCAGGGCCGTCCGCGCCTTCTACGAGGTAGCCCGGCGGGTACTGCTGCTCATCTGCCGGGCGGAGTGGCGCCTGAGCATAGAGGGCACCGAGCTTGTGCCTCACGGCGGCGCATTCATCGTGGCCCCGGTACACCGCTCGAACATCGACACGATCCTGATGTCCGCGGTGACCAAGCGTAGGCTGTGCTACCTGGCAAAAGACGGGCTGTGGAGGCTCAGACCGTTCGGCTGGCTGATCAGCTCGCTCGGGGGGTTCCCGGTGCACCGGGGGGCTGCGGACCGCGAAGCGCTGCGGGTCTCGGTCGAGGTGCTCGAATCTGGCCAGCCACTGGTGGTCTTCCCTGAGGGGACCCGCCGCTCGGGACCCAAGGTGTTCGAGCTGTTCGAGGGAGCCGCCTACCTGTCGCTGCGGACCGGGGCGCCCATCGTCCCCGTGGGCATTGGGGGCTCCGAGGGGGCGCTCCCCAAAGGGTCCAAGGTTCCCAAGCGGGTCAGGGTCCATATGATCGTGGGGGCGCCCCTCGTCCCGCCGCCGCCGGCCCAGCAGGGGGAGCGCCGGGCTCGGGTGCGGCGTCACGAGATCGAGGCGCTGACCGCCACCCTGCACACCGAGCTCCAGAGCCTGTTCGACCGGGCCCAGTCGATCGCAGCGGGGGAGGCGTCGTGAGGGTCGGGGTGCCGCGGGAGGTCAAGGACAACGAGTACCGGGTGGCGATCACTCCGGCGGGCGTGCACGAGCTGGTCGTCGCGGGCCATTCGATCTTGATCGGGGAGGGCGCGGGGCTCGGCTCCGCGATCGCCGACGCCGACTACGTGGCCGCGGGCGCCCAGGTGGTCGCGGATGCATCGGAGGTGTGGGCCGCCTCGGAGCTGGTGCTCAAGGTCAAAGAGCCCACCCCCGACGAGCACCGGCTCATGCGTCCCGGTCAGGTCCTGTTCACCTATCTTCATCTAGCCGCTTCTCGGGTGCTCACCGACGCCGTCCTGGCCTCGGGTGTGACCGCGGTCGCCTACGAGACGGTCCAGCTGGCCGACGGCTCCCTGCCGTTGCTGCACCCGATGAGCGAGGTGGCAGGCCGGATGGCCCCCCAGGTGGGAGCCCACTGCCTGGAGCGCGAGGCAGGTGGCCGGGGGATGCTCATGGGCGGGGTGTCGGGGGTCTACGCGGCCAAGGTGGTCGTGCTGGGCGCCGGGGTATCGGGCATGAACGCTGCGGCGCTGTCGCTCGGGATGCAGGCCGAGGTCCTGCTGCTGGACCGCAACATCGAGCGGCTGCGGGCCGCCGACCGGATCTACCAGGGCCACCTGCAGACCGTGGCCTCCAGTGCCTACGAGATCGAGAGGGCGTGCCTGGACGCGGACCTGGTCATCGGGGCCGTCCTGGTGCCTGGGGCCCGGGCGCCGACGCTGGTCTCCAACGCACTGGTGGAGGCGATGAAGCCCGGGTCGGTGCTGGTCGATATCTCGGTCGACCAGGGGGGCTGCTTCGAGGCCACCCGACCCACGACCCACTCCGATCCCACGTTCGCCTTCGCCGGCTCGGTCTTCTACTGCGTGGCCAACATGCCAGGTGCGGTGCCCCACACCTCCACCTACGCCCTCACCAACGTCACGCTCCCCTACATAGAGGCGATAGCCAGTCGGGGCCTGCCCGCCGCCTGCGCAGCCGACCCGGCCCTGGCCAGGGGTGTCAACGCCGTCGGCGGGGTGCTCACCAGCGCCCCGGTGGCAGGGGCACACGGCCTCGGCTGCGTCCCCGTTGAGCAAGTGTTTACGAACAATGCTTGACTACAGCTTTCTTTTGGGGTAGAATACGCCGTGGGCAGCACCGTGGAGGCAACCAGAACCCGGCGTACGCAGGCGCAGCGCTCGGCCGAGACCCGCGCCCGGCTGCTCGACGCCGCGATCTTCTGCATCGTCGAGCTCGGTTACGGGGCCACCACCACGGTCGAGATCGCCCGGCGTGCCGGGTTGTCAAGAGGAGCACAGCTGAACCATTATCCCTCGAAGGCAGAGTTGATGGTCGCCGCCCTCGAGCACATGTACTCCCTGCGCGAAGAGGAGTTCGCCTGCGCGATGAGCCAGGTCCGGCCGGGCCCTGACCGCCTCGACCGGGCCATCGACATGTGCTGGTCCTTCGTGGCTCAACCGGTGTTCGTCGCCTGGCTGGAGCTGGAGGTGGCGGCGAGGACCGACCCGTCGCTTCGGGAGCCGATGCTGGCCCTCGATCGGCGCTTCGAGGACATGATCGAGCGGGGTTGGCGGGGGTTCTTTGCCGGTGACGACGCCAATGATGTCTACCGGCTGGCCCCCAAGCTCACCTGGGCGCTCCTCGACGGCTTGGCTCTTCGCCGCCTTGCGGGTGTGCCGCAGGACGAGGTTGACCAGGTGTTGCAAGGATTGAAGGACATCGCCCGGGTCATGCTGGGTGGGATCGTAGGGGAGGACCGATGACGATCATGGAGGAGCAGGAAAGCAAGGGCACGTTGGAGGCGCTGCTGGAACGGCTGAGCCGTCAGTCGGTCACACCCGGCAAGCACTTCGACGCCTACGTGGACATCGACTGGGACGCACCGGAGCTCCAGGTGGACCCCAGCGACCCGCGCTGGGAGCTGGTCGAATGGGACCCGCTCGGCGCGAGCGAGTGGTACCGGGCCCAGCCCCAGGCGGTCCGGGCGAAGATCGGCCTGCACCGCATAGCTGAGCAGATGCGCACGGGCCTCGAGTTCGAGAACGTGCTCCAGCGGGGCCTTTTGGAGCTCGCCTTCAGGCTGCCCAACGGGTCGCCCTTGTTTCGCTACATCTACCACGAGGTCATAGAGGAGTCCCAGCACTCGCTGATGTTCCAGGAGTTCGCCAACCGCACCCGCACCGATCCGGTTGGCATCCCCCGGCTCCTACGGCCGGGGACGATCGAGGTGGTCAAGCTGGCCCGGCGACTGCCGGGGCTGTTCTTCCTGTTCATCCTCGGAGGTGAGGAGCCCATCGACTACGTGCAGCGCCGAGCGCTGCGTGAGGAGCATGAGCACCTCCACCCGCTGCTGGAGCGAATCATGCGCATCCACGTCACCGAGGAGGCCCGTCACCTCTCCTTCGCCCGCCATTACCTGCGCGAGCGGGTTCCCGAGCTGGGCTGGGCTCGTCGCCAGCTGCTTGGCCTCGGGGCGCCGCTCATCCTCGGGATCATGGCCGCGCTGATGCTGCGTCCCTCCCGCCAGATGCTGCGTCGCTATAAGGTCCCGCGCTCGGTGGTCGGCACGGCTTTCCGCTCGCCGAGCGCACGTGCCGAGCTTCACGCCGCGCTGCGCAGGGCACGCGCCCTGTGCGACGAGCTCGGCCTGATCAACCCCGCCTCCCGCCTGATCTGGAGGGGACTCGGAATGACGGAGCCGTCCCCGGGAGCCTAACCTGGGCCCATGCCAGATGAGGATGGTTGGGTCTGGCGGGCGGGACCTCGAGAGCCGGGCCCGGCGGTGGTGGTCGACATCGACGGGGTGGTCTCGGATGCGACCCACCGCCAGTACCTGGTCACGGGTAGAGAGCGGGATTGGCCTGCATTCTTTGAAGCTTGTGGGAAGGACCCGCTGATCGAGGAGGCGGCGAGGCTGTTGGAGCTCCTCGATCCGGAGCTGGTGGTGGTGCTGCTGACCGGGCGCCCGTTGTCCGTGCAGGCAGCCACCCTCGACTGGCTGGGGAGGGTGCAGCTGCGCTGGGACCTGTTGGTGATGCGGGACGTGGGCGATTACGCCGCCTCACGTTCGTTCAAGGCACGCAGCGTCGGCGAGCTGCGGGCTGGCGGGTTCGACCTGCGCCTGGCTCTGGACGACGATCTGCGCAACTGCGAGATGTTCCGCTCGGCGGGGGTCCCTTGTGTCTACATGCACTCGGGCTACTACAGCCGCACTTAGTCCCTCCGGTTGGTGAACTGCAGGGGGATGCCGAAGTCGGCCTCGCGCAGCGCGGCCATGACTGCTTGCAGGTCGTCTCGCTTCTTGCCGCTCACCCGGACCTGGTCGCCCTGGGTGGAGGAGGAGACCCCCTTGAGGCCGAGCTCCTTGATCGCGCGGTTGACCTCCCGGGCCTTTTCTGCCGAGATGCCTGCGGTGATGGTGATGGTCTGGCGGGCTGTCCCCTTGGATGCCTCCTCTACCTTTCCCCGGTCCAGCGCCTTGAGCGAGACCTGGCGCTTGACCAGCTTTTCCTCGAGGACCTGTCCCAGGGCGCGGAGGCGGTCCTCCGACGCGGAGCGCAGAGTCAGCTCGTGGCCGGACAGCTCGATGGAGCTCCCCGTGTCCTTGAAGTCGAAGCGGGTGGTGGCCTCGCGGTTGGCCTGGTCCACCGCGTTGCGGACCTCTTGCATGTCGACCTCGGAGACCACGTCGAAGGTGGGCATGCCTGGCACGCTATCGTGTTGCTCGTTGGGTCGGTGCCCGAGCGGCCAAAGGGAGCAGACTGTAAATCTGCCGGCACAGCCTACGGGGGTTCGAATCCCTCCCGGCCCACCACCACCACCACCACCACCACCCACCAGCCGTAACGTGCCGGGGCCGTTGCCAGCGCGTACCGCCGCAGCCCTGATCGCGTAGCACCCGCTGGCGACGAGCGTGTCGGGCTCCTCCACGAGCTCCCCGGGGAGCCGGACGGCGAGCTGTTCGGAAGCCACCCGTTTAGTGCACCAAAGTGGGATGGGGTTAGTACGCGTCAAGAGTTGGTAATAACCGCTGGTCTGGTCGAGCGGTAGCGGCGGAGCGCGACGAAGGTCCAGACAGCCTCGAGGATCCCAAAGGGCCAGGTACCCGCCAGGAACCCGTAGCTGCTCGACAGCGCGCACCCGAGGGCGAAAGCAGCAATGAAGTGGCGGCTGCGATGTTCCAGCGCGTACATCGCCATCATGAAGCTGACGGAGACGACGCCATAGATGGTCAGCGCCATAGCTGCTCGGGATTCGCCAGCGCAGCAACGGGCTCACCCATGGTCGGGTTCGCCCGAGACCCGGTGGTCGGCGTAGTACAGCGCCTCTTGGACCAAGCGGTCCACGTGAGCACCTCTGGTCGAGTACATCCGGCGGCGACCCTCCTGACGGGCCGAGACCAGACCCGCCAATCGGAGCTTGCCTAGGTGCTGGCTAGTGGAGGCCGGAGTCGCGCCCGTAAGGGCCGCCATGGTCCCGACATCGCGCTCCCCGGTGCTGAGCAGCCATAGCAACCGGAGCCTGGTCGGATCGGCCAGCAGGGTCAATACCTCGACCGCCGTGTCGACCTGAATCGGGGGCGGCAGCTCCAAAGCAGCGTCCATGCTGGGATCCTCCAGCACAACATCCGCATGTATATGCATACATGTTACTATACGACCCCGATGAGCGATACCTCGACGCGCGGTAGCCAGGTTCAGGTTCACCCACGGATGACCGCCGGGTCGCGCCCGGCCGAGCCGGCTCACCCGTCCGGTCTGCTCGTCGTGGCGGAGGTGCGCTGGGCTGGGTTGGCCACCGTTGCATTTCTCGCTGGATTGGCTGCGCGCGCCCTTGGTGGGCCGGTTGTGCTGGCTTGGGTCCTGTTCTCCATCTGCTACCTGTCAGGGGGCTGGGAGCCCGCCCTGTCCGGAGTGCGGGCATTGCAGAGAAAGATCCTCGACGTCGATCTCTTGATGGTCGTCGCTGCGCTGGTCGCTGCGGCAATCGGCCAGCAGCTTGACGGAGCGTTGTTGATCGTGATCTTCGCCACTTCCGGGGCACTGGAGGCCGTGGCGACACAGCGGACTCGAGACAGCGTTCGCAGCCTGCTTTCCCTGGCGCCCGAACAGGCAACCCGTCTGGGGGCCGACGACCGCGAGGAGGTGGTGGATGCCGCCCTGTTGGCGGTCGGCGACCTGGTGCTGGTCCGGCCCGGTGAGCGCGTGGGAGTCGACGGCTTGGTCGTCGAGGGGACGAGCGAGGTCGACCAAGCCACCATCACAGGTGAACCGCTCCCGGTGACCAAGGACATCGGTGCCGAGGTGTTCGCCGGCACCCTGAACGGTACCGGTGTCCTGCGCGTCCGGGTGCTGCGCGCTACTCTTACACGCTCCTGGGTGGGGCCAGTTCGGGCCAGCACGGTGGGGCCAGATCGAGTCGTCATACCCAAGCTGTTCGTCGAACGCGTCGAGCAGCGGTACTCGGTCGCCATGATTGCCTGCACTCTGGCTTTGTTCCTCGTTCCGCTGGCGTTCGGAGCCACGCTCCAGGCAACGCTGTTGAGGGCGATGACGTTCATGATCGTCGCCTCACCGTGCGCGGTCGTGCTGGCGACCATGCCGCCGCTGCTCTCGGCGATCGCCAATGCCGGCCGTCACGGCGTGCTGGTGAAGAGCGCGGTCGTGATGGAGCGGATGGCCCAGACCACCACGATCTGCTTCGACAAGACCGGCACCCTCACCGAGGGGACTCCCCGCGTCGCCGAGGTCCGCCTGGTCGGCGGGGATGGGATGGACGAGCCCACCTTGCTGAGCTTGGCGGCTGGGGCCGAACGACCTAGCGAGCATCCCCTGGCGCGAGCCATCGTGGCGGCCGCAGCCGAGGCGGGGCTGGTGGTCCCTCCGGCGCAGGCGTTCTTGGCGATCCCGGGCAGAGGGGTCGAGGCGCTGGTCATGGGTCGCAGCGTCCAGGTCTCCAGACCTGCCGTCCTGGGGGCTTGCGCAGTGGGCGAGATGGTGGCAGCGCTCGAGTCGAGCGGTCACACCGCGGTGGTGGTCACCGTCGACGGGAAGGCTGCTGGTGTCCTCGGGCTCACCGACCGGCTCCGTGAGGGAGCTGGCGACAGCGTGGCAGCTTTGGCGGCGCTGACCGGCCGGGTGCCGGTTCTGCTGACCGGGGACAACGCCCGGGCCGCCCGCCTGCTGGCCGCCGCCACCGGGATCAGCGATGTACGGGCGGCTCTGTTGCCCGAGGACAAGATGGCCGCGGTTCATGAGCTCCAAGGCGACGGGGCTATCGTGACCGTGATTGGTGACGGCGTGAACGACGCGCCAGCGCTTGCCGCCGCCGACATCGGTGTGGCGATGGGTCGCTCCGGAAGCGACCTGGCCATGAGTTCCGCCGACGCGGTCATCATTCGCGACGACCTGGCCACGCTACCGGCGCTCATCGGGCTTTCTGCCCACGCCAAGCGCGTCGTAGTGCAGAATCTGGTGTTCGCAGTGACCGCGATCACGGTTCTGGTCGCCATCGACCTGTTGGGCAAGCTTCCACTGCCCATCGGAGTGGCCGGGCACGAAGGGTCGACGGTGATTGTCGGGTTGAACGGCTTGCGGCTCCTGTCAGCTCGAGCCTGGCGCCGTGCTGCCGGCATTTAGTTGGACTTCCAAGTGTGGAGCTAGCTGGGACGGAGTGCTGCGTCCAGAGCGATGTTGACCTCGTCGGCCAGCTTGAGGGCGCCCATCATGCCGGAGAACGGCTTGATTCCAAAGGCGGTCTGCACCACGGTTGCCTTCGCGCTGGCTCGACCGTTGTCGGCCAGGGTGACCGACACGCTGGCCGGGCCTGACTTGCCCACGAGGGTCAGGGTGCCGTCAATCGTGGCCGCGTTGGCGCCATTGGCCCGAACCGCGCTGGACACGAAGGTCGCCTCGGGGTTGGCCTTGGTCTTGAGCGTGTCGTCCATGCTCGCCTTGATCTTGGCCTTGTCCCCGGCCGAGAGCGGCTTGGCGCCGCCCTTGCCTTCCAGGACCTCCAGGGAGGTGGTGTCGATGGTCACGTTCACGCTGGAGGCGCTGGGGTCGTCGGTGTCCACGACCACTGTCCCGCTCCAGCTCTTTGCCTCGATCGTCAGGTCGTGACCCAGCGCGGCCGCAGCGCCCTTGCGGGTCGTCAACAGCACCAGGCGCCCGTCGGCAGGACCGATCTCATACTTACCACTCGTGATAGCCATGGGGCCATCCTATACTGACTTGGTGTGAGCGCTGTGGTGCCGGGAACCCCAGAGGCCCTCGTGCGCCGCCTCTACGAGCGCCTTCCCGAGCGGGTCGCTAGGGCCAGGCAGTTGCTGGGGCGCCCACTCACCCTCACCGAGAAGATCCTTCTCAGCCACCTTGACGCCCCGGACCCCGACAGCGCGCCCGAGCGGGGGCGGACCTATGTAGAGCTCCGGCCGGACCGGGTGGCCATGCAGGACGCCACCGCGCAGATGGCGTTGTTGCAGTTCATGACTGCCGGGCTGGAGCGGGTGGCAGTCCCCACGACGGTTCATTGTGACCACCTAATCCAGGCTCAGGCGGGGGCAGCAGCCGATCTGCAGGTGGCCGAGGAGGCCAACGCGGAGATATATCAATTCCTAAGAGATGTCTCCGCGCGCTATGGCATCGGTTTTTGGGAGCCGGGGTCGGGAATCATCCACCAGGTGGTGCTGGAGTGCTACGCCTTCCCCGGCGGCATGATGATCGGAACCGACAGCCACACGCCCAACGCCGGAGGCCTCGGCATGATCGCGGTGGGAGTCGGGGGGGCAGAGGCCGTTGATGTCCTGGTCGGGGGCACTTTTGGGCTGCGCTGGCCCCGCCTGATCGGGGTGCGGCTGACCGGCGCCTTGTCGGGGTGGACTGCTCCCAAGGACGTGATCTTGAAGGTGGCCCAGACCCTCACCGTCAGGGGGGGGACCGGGGCGGTCATCGAGTACTTCGGGCCTGGCGCTGCCAGCATCAGCGCCACCGGAAAGGCCACTATCTGCAACATGGGCGCCGAGATCGGCGCCACCTGCTCGGTGTTCGGTTACGACGCCCATGCCGAGGCGTACATGCGGGCCACCGGGCGGGCCGAGCTGGCAGACCTGGCCGGGACTGTGGCGTCCGACCTGTGTGCCGACGACGCAGTGGACGCCAGCTGCTTCGACCGGATCGTCGAGATCGACCTGTCTAGGCTCGAGCCGCACGTCGTCGGGCCGCACACCCCGGATCGCTCCCGGCGGGTGTCGGCAATGGGGTCGGAGGCCAAGCTCAACGGGTGGCCCCAGCACCTGTCGGCCTGCCTGGTGGGCTCGTGCACCAACTCCTCCTACGAGGATATCAGCCGGGCGGCAAACGTTGCCCGCCAGGCCAGCGCAGCCGGCTTGGTCGCCCGGTCACCCCTGTACGTCACGCCTGGCTCGGAGCAGGTCCGGGCCACCATCGAGCGCGACGGGCTGCTGGGGGACCTGGAGCGTATCGGCGCCACGGTGCTGGCCAACGCCTGCGGTCCCTGCATCGGCCAGTGGAAGCGCTCCGACATCGCCGCCGGGGAGACCAATTCCATCCTGACCAGCTACAACCGCAACTTTCCCCGGCGCAACGACGGCAGCGCCGCCACCCTGGCGTTCATCGCCTCGCCCGAGACCGTGGTGGCCTACGCCCTGGCGGGCACCCTGGCGTTCAATCCACTGGTGGATTCGGTGGGGGGGGTGCACCTGGAGCCACCGGCAGGTGACGCCCTGCCCGGAGGGGGATTCGAGTCGGGGATTGCCGGCTACGTGCCTCCTCCCGCCGACGGGTCGGGAGTCGAGGTGGTGGTGCGCTCGGACAGCCAGCGCTTGGCCCTGCTCCAGCCGTTCCCGGCCTGGGACGGCTCGGACTTCGTCGAGCTGGCGGTGCTGGTCAAGGCGCGGGGCAAGTGCACCACCGACCACATCAGCGCGGCTGGACCGTGGCTGGCCTACCGCGGGCACCTGGATAACATCTGCGGTAACTTGTTCTTGGGCGTGGTGAACGCCTTCACCGGGGAGACCGGTCGCGGCCGTTGCCCGGTGCACGGAGCTGTCGAGCCCTATCCCGAGGCCGCCCGCCACTGCTGCCAGGCGGGTCGCAGATGGGTCGTGGTCGGCGACGAGAACTACGGGGAGGGCAGCTCGCGCGAGCACGCGGCGATGGAGCCCCGCCACCTTGGCGCGGTGGCCGTGCTGGCGCGCTCGTTTGCCCGCATCGCCGAGACCAACTTGAAGAAGCAGGGCGTTCTGGCCCTTACCTTCTCCGATCCCGACATCTGGTCCGAGATTGGCGAGGAGGACCTGATCTCGGTCCTGGGCCTCGCAGAGCTGGCTCCTGAGCGCCCGGTCCTGTGCCGCGTCACCCGTTCCAATGGATTCAGCCTGGACTTTTGTGCCACCCACACCATGTCTGCCGAGCACATCGAGTGGTGGCGGGCGGGCAGCGCCCTGAACCTCATCAGGTCCAGGCGGTCGGCGGCGCGCTGAGGCGGCTTGCCGGCGGTCCGCTCGGCTCAGGGCGCCGAGCCGCTGCGGGCGGACATGGTGAAAAAGTCCCTGCCCCACGAAGGGTCGAAGAACAATCCGGGACTCTGGAACATGGTCGCCAGCAGGTCGGTGCCGTTGCCCGGTCCGGCCAGGCCTGTCGCAGTGGTCGGGTCGTAGGTGGCGAAGCAGGTCCAGTCGGTGTTGATGTCCAACTCCATCCCACGGACCACTCCCGCATCCACGAGCAAGCTCGCGAGCTGGGTGATGTCCAGGCTGGGCCCGGCCACGTAGACGAGAGCGCCGGTGGCGGTGACCCCGAGGGCCGAGCGCCAGACCTTGGGCTTGTGGCCGAGTGTCGCCCCCCACACGGTGGTGTCGGTGGGGCTGAGGCCGGGGACAGGTTGGCCGCCGTCCACC
Source organism: Acidimicrobiales bacterium (assembly GCA_039583695.1). Taxonomy (GTDB): domain Bacteria; phylum Actinomycetota; class Acidimicrobiia; order Acidimicrobiales; family JAJPHD01; genus JAVKSL01. The sequence continues at coordinate 17,977 of JAVKSL010000018.1, forward strand.
AACAGGTTCAGGTTCTGGCGCACTCCGACCACAGAAGCCGTCATCGTGACGTCTCGGCCCCACTGGCCCACGGTGATCGAGCCGTCTTGGTAGATGACCGCCGACGCAGCCCCGACGCGCAGCGGGATCACCACCCGTCCCTGGGTGTAGTAGCCACCATCGGAACTCGCATCCATGAAGCCGCCGTTGAACGCCGCGACCAGGCTGGATGCAGCCGCGGGCTTGATGGGAGCGCTGTATTGCCAGGGACCGCCGCCCGGGCTCACGCTGCCTGAGTAGAGCTGGGCGGCAAGCAGGGATGTGTCCATCCAGGCTATCCCGGCTGGGCTGTGGGAGCCCGTGGGGAGCAATGTGGTCTCGTACACTGCATGAGTTCCGTCGACCAGGCGACCTGCTGGCTGCCACTGGCCTTCGCCGGGCACGGGGGAGCTGATCGGGGTCGGTGTGGCCAGAGGGGTGCCTATCGGGGTCGTGGTAGAGGTGGGCGTGGCGCCGCTCGGCACCGAGGTGGGCACCGAGGCCGTTGGCGCCGAGGTGGGCACCGAGGTCGTCGTGGTGGGCGGTCCCGAGCGTGGCGGGACGGTCGAGCAGGCCGCCAGGACTCCGGTCGAGAACGTTACCGTCGCGACCAGCCCGGCGATCCGGGAGAATCTCATGCTTTGAATTCTGCCAGAGCTAACGACCTATGAAACGCCACAGGCGAGGATTGCGGGCGGCCGCGAGCCGCTCCGTCCGCAGCGCCCGGATCTCGGCGTCTTCCAGCGGCGCCAGCGGCCCGACCAGGAAGGCCGCGAGCTGGTCGGCCAGCGCGGGATTGCGGGCCAGGACCGGGCCGTGGAGGTAGGTACCCACCACCCGACCGACCACGGCGCCCTCCCGGTGGTCGCCGTTTCCCACTCCGACCAGCACCGAGCCGAGCTCGGTGACGCCGTCGCCCAGCTCGGTCAACCCGCCGTGGTTCTCGTACCCGCTGAGCAGCCCGGCCCGCATGTGGCTGGGCTCGACGAGCAGCTCACCGACCGCCCTCTTCCCCGGCCCCCGCGAGCTGCGGACGTCCATGAGACCCAGTCCGGGCACGCGGCTGCCGTCGGACACGGCGAAGCTCTCGCCGACTATCTGGAACCCGGCACACACCGCGAGCACGACCGCTCCCCGCTCGACCGCTCGGACCAGCGTGCCCTGCGCAGCCAGCGCGGCGGCCGAGGTGGCCTGCGGGCCGTCCTCCCCGCCACCCAGGCAGTAGATGTCGGCCTGTTCGGGGATTGGCTTCGAGGAATATGCCCGGTGCACCAGAGCCTCGTGCCCACGCCAGCGAAGCCGTTGTGCCAGCACGACTGCGTTGCCACCGTCGCCATAGGTGCCCAGCAGGTCTGGATGCACGTCGACGATGTGGATCGTGGAGGCAGGCATCAGTGCCGACGAGATGGGCGCACCCGGGCCAGGGCCCGGCGGAGGTCCTGGAATGCGGTGTAGTTGGCGGCAGCATCGATCACCTGGCCGGCATGGGGTGAGCTTGCAGCCAGGGCCAGGGCCTTGAGGGGGTCCATCTCGACGGCGTGGTCGACCTCCGCATAGAGCAGTCGCACCGCCAGGTCGGAGCATCGTTCGCCGGTGGCCACGGTGAAGCGGCCAGCCAGGCGCTCGAATGGCACGTCCCACAGCCACGAGGGGTCGCGTCCGTCGGCAATCCGGGAGTTGATGGATACGACTACCGGTGCGGGGGGGGTGCTGAGCTGATCCAAGAGGGTGAGAAGCTCGCCCCACCCGGCAGGGTTCTTAGCCAGGAGCAGGCGGGCCTGCCGGGCTTTGGCGCCTGTCTCGGGCAGGTCGAGGAGCTGGTACCTGCCGACGACGTGGGACAGATCGGCCATCGCGGCCAGCCCGGCCTCCAGCGGCACACCCATCAGCTCGGCTGCGATCCCGGCCATCGCAGCGTTGGCCTGGTTGAACCCACCCGGCAGGCATAGGGTCATGGACAACCGCCTGCCGTCGGCGAGGACGATGTGGCCGTCCTCGATCCAGGCCACCGGGTCCGGCCGGGCAAGTCCGCACGACGCGCAGGCCCATATGGGTCGCCCGAAGCGATTGCAGTTGGACGCCATTTCGGTCGCAAACTGCAACCGCTTCGTCCGCGCCGGCTCGGGCGCCGGCTCGGGCGCCGGCTCGGGCGCCGGCTCGGGCGCCGGCTCGGGCGCCTCGAAGTCGATACGGGCTCCGCAGCTCGGGCATCCAGAAGAATCCAAACGCCACGATGACCCGGCTGCAACCCAGGTGACCTGGTCCGATCCCATTGCTGCCCAAGCCACCAGCGGGTCGTCAGCGTTGGCCACCAGCCGGGCTCCACTCAGGTTGGCAGCCATCTCTCGCCACGCAATCCCGAGACGGCGCACCTCGCTCACCCGGTCCAGCTGGTCCCGGCTCAGGTTGAGGAGCACCACCACGGCCGGCTGCACGGAGCGGGCAACACCCCGAAGCCAGGCCTCGTCCACTTCCAGGGCGCCGGTTGCTCTTGCCGGTGCCCGGCTCAGCTCAGCCACCAGGCCTGCGGGCAGGTTGGAGCCATCGGAGTTGGTGGCCACCTGACCTTGGGTGCGCAGCGCGGCGCTCAACAGGGCAGTGGTGGTGGTCTTGCCGTTGGTGCCGCTCACCAGGGCCAGGCGGTGGCCGGCCGACAGCCTGTGCAACGCGCCGGCGTCGATTGCCAGCGTCACCCGCCCGCCGATCACGCTGCCCGATCCCCGGCCCAGCCGGCGGGAGGCTTGGGCGACACCGAGGCCTAGCCTGGTCGCTACAGCTTGGCGCATGGCGGTCGGAACGGTCGATGCTCGAGCGTCCACGGAGGCCAACCTACTAGCGCCCCCCAGTTGTGAGCGCCAGGGTGTGGGGATGCTCTTGCCGCCTTTCCTGGCCGAGGCGTGGCGCGCAAAAGGGGCCGGCTGGGGGGAGCCGACCCCTTTGCCCGTTGACTGCCAAGCGCGGAGGGGGGTTCCGGCGGCCTGGTGTCTTGTTCAAGTATGTGCCCATCCGGGCAATCTGTCAAACCGTTTATTTCCGATACCTGCTATCGTGTTTAGCGATGGACTCCCACCAGTTGAGCATGCTTGTCGCTGTGGCCGAGCAAGGAAGCTTCACTGCGGCCGCAGACTCCCTGAACACAGTCCAGTCCAACGTGTCGGCCCATGTGGCCCGCCTCGAACGGGAGCTGGGTGCAGTCCTCGTCGATCGGGGTGCACGCTGCCTTACCGAGGAGGGCAAGGTCGTGGTGGCCCGGGGGCGGAGGGTGGCTGCGGAGATGGAGGCGGTGTTCACCGATCTGGCGGCTCTGCGCCAGGAGGTGGTCGGCACCGTCAGGATCGGCCTGATCGGTACCACAGCACGGTGGTTGCTGCCTCAGCTCATCGAGCTGGTGGCTAGACGTCACCCGAAGGTCCGCCTGGAGGCGGTCGAAGGGACGTCAAGCTCTCTGGAGCCCCAGGTGGTTGGCGGGTGGCTGGATCTGGCGGTGGTCAACCTTCCTGTTGCCGGCACGGGTGTCGCGTTCACCCCGCTTTTCGAGGAAGACCTGGTGCTGGTGGTGGCATCCAGTGACCCGTTAGCCAGTCGGGGCGACCTGGGCCTGGCCGATTTGGCCGTCCTGCGGTTGCTGCTGCCCATGCAGGGCACCGCACTTCGCCACGAGATCGACGCCGCCCTTCGCCCCGCAGGTATCCAGCCAAGTCCCCGTGCCGAGGTGGATGGGGTTCGCCTGCTGGCATCGCTGACCTTTGAGGGACTCGGTCCGGCGATCCTTCCCGCAACTGCTGTGCCGGCTTTCATGCGGGAGGAATGGTCCCTCGTGCGCGTGCGCGGCCTTCCCAGGCGGCGGGTCGGAATGATCAGGCGCTTGCGTGGCCTGCCCTCGGCGCCAGCGCGAACCCTTGGGTTGCTGCTCGACGAGGTGATCACGGGTGCCGGGGTCCTTCCGGGTGGGCTCTACCCGGCCCACAGTGCTCACGGCGGGCCTGTTGGCGAGCACGGCATACCATCTGGGGGTAGGGATGACGCTTTTCAGGAGGTCCTGGCGGACCATTAGGGTTTGAGGTGATGGCAGTTGCCCTCCTCCGCCGGTCTCCGCGCGAGGTGGCGATGGTGCTTCGTCCGTTCCTATCGGCGTTGTTGGGCGCTGACCTGCCCTTCGCAATCCGCTTCTGGGATGGTAGCGAGATCGGGGCCTTCGGTGCCCTGCCGGCACCGGCGACGGTGGTGGTTCGCTCGCCTCGAGCCCTCCGGCGGATCCTGTACGGACCCGACGAGCTGGGCTTTGGGAGGGCATACGTAGCGGGTGAGCTGGACATCGAAGGCGACCTGCTGTGGTTGCTCACCAGGGCAGAGCTGCCGGCGCTGGGGGAGTCCTGGGCGCGCCCTGCCACCTGGCTTGCAGGGCTTCGCATGGCCACCGAGCTGGGTATCCTCGGGCCGCCATTGCCTGCGCCCCCGGAGGAGTTCCCCGTACCCGGACCGCTGCGGTCCAGGCTGTCCGAGGCAAAGCGCCACGATGCCCGGAGCATCTCGCATCACTACGACGTGGGCAACGAGTTCTACCGCCTCGTGCTGGGGCCGACGATGGCGTACTCCTGCGCCCGTTTCGTGAGTCCGAGCGACAGTCTCGAAGCTGCCCAAGAGGCCAAGCACGACCTGATCTGTCGCAAGCTCGGCCTCCAGCCGGGGATGCGACTCCTCGACGTCGGATGTGGCTGGGGAGGTATGGTCCGCCACGCGGCACGCCACTACGGAGTCCGGGCGGTGGGCATCACCCTTGCTGCTGAGCAGCAGCGCTGGGCGGTGCGGGCTACCGAGGAGGCTGGGCTGGCGGGCATGGTCGAGACCAGACGGCAGGATTTTCGGGACCTGGGCGGCGAGAGCTTTGACGCGGTGTGCAGCATCGGGATGTTCGAGCACGTGAGCTCGGCGGCGGTGCAGGCATACTTCAGCACCCTTTACGGCCTCCTCCGACCTGGAGGACGCATGCTCAACCATGCCATCTCCCAGCCGCAGGGGAGCCACTACGGACATCGCTCGTTCCTCCTGCGCTATGTCTTTCCCAACGGGGAGCTGCGTGACGTGGGGTCGACCGCGGAGGCTATGCAAATGGCCGGCTTCGAGCTTCGAGATGTGGAGAGCTTGCGGGAGCACTACGCGTTGACCCTGCGACGATGGCTGGCGAACCTCGAGTCACGCTGGGAGCAGGCCGAAGCACTGGTGGGCGCGCCGCGGGCGCGTATCTGGAGGCTGTACATGACCAGCTCGGTCAACAGCTTCGAGCAGGCTGACGTGGGGGTTCATCAAGTTCTGGGGGTGAAGCTGGCACCAGGCGGCCATAGCGGGTTTCCCCTGACCCGGGCGGGCTGGGTGTGAGCCGCTCTGAGCTGTCTCGGAGGGAGTTCCTGCGGGGCCTCGGGATGGGGGCAACGATCCTGGGAGCGGCTGGCGTGGGAGCTGCCGGTTGCAACTTGCTCGCCTCTTCCAAGCCGACCTCCGGGCGGTCCACGACCACCACGACGCCCCAGGTCACGGCCACCCGGATCGGCGATGGGCCGGTGGTCCAGACTGCCGCATGGGTCCAGGCGGAGAACGCCCGGGCTGGCACCACAGAGTGGGTGGCCACGGGCACTGCAATTCCCCATGTCCTGGAGGCCTACGCCGACAAGGTGAGCGCCCAGGTGGGCGACACCATAACCCTTTATGTGAGCTGCCAGGACCCGAGCTTCACCGTGGCTGCGTTCCGGATGGGCTGGTACGGCGGCTTGGGGGGGCGCCTCATCTGGCGCTCGGGATCCGTGCGTGGCCAGGTCCAGGCAGCGCCCACTCTCGACGCGGCGACATACATGGTGGAGTGCGCCTGGGCGCCCTCCACCCGCTTCCCGATTACCTCGGCCTGGCCCCCCGGTGACTACCTGCTCAAGCTGACCGCAAGCGGAGGTCAGGTTCGTTACGTCCCCCTTGCGTTGCGGGACGATGCCAGCAGGGCCGCTTACGTGATACAGAACAGCGTGACCACCTATCAGGCCTACAACTGGTGGGGGGGGTACTGCTTGTACTACGGACCCACTCATGCTGGTTCCATCTATACCGGTCCCCACGGAGGAGCGGGCAAGGACTTCCACAACCGCTCCCGTGTGGTTTCCTACGACCGGCCTTATCCCCATGACTGGGCCTACGGAGCAGCGGATTTCATGGGCAACGAGCTGCCCATGGTGATGCTGGCCGAGCGTCTGGGACTTGACGTGACCTATTGGACCGATGTGGACCTGCATGCGAGGCCTCAGCTGCTGGCAAAGCACCGGGCCCTGATCAGCTTGGGCCACGATGAGTACTGGTCGGCCGCGATGTACGACGGTGCGCTGGCCGCCAACAAGACGGGGGTAAACCTTGTGTTCCTGGGCGCCAACGCCTGCTATCGTCACATCCGCTTCGAGCAGTCTCCGCTCGGTGCGAACCGTCACGTCATCTGCTACAAGGTGGCCACCGAGGACCCCTCCTACGGTGTGGATAACGCCAAGGTCACCTCCAACTGGGCCGACCCACCGATCCCGCGCCCTGAGTCGGTGATGATCGGGAACATGTACCAGTCCAACGGTGTCGATGCAGATATGATCGTCACTGACGCAAGCTCGTGGTTTCTGGCGGGCACTGGTCTGGTTGACGGCGATCATCTGGTGAGCGTGATCGGTCCGGAGTACGATGGCTACGACCCGGCGGTTCCGAGCCCGACCAACCTCACCGTGATCGCTCACTCTCCGGTCACTGGCATTGGCGGTATCCCCGGGTACGCGGATATGACCTGGTTCACTCGCCCTGGGGCGGGTGGGGTCTTCGACACTGGCACCAACTATTGGATAAACAAGATGGGCGACAACACCGGTGCGTTCAATGTCGGCCTGGTGGCGCGCCCGATCCCAGACGTGACCTCCGCGCTCTTGCGAATCACCGAGAACGTCTTGGGCGCGGTCGGCGCGGGCCCGGCAGGACTCACCCACCCGTCCACGCCGAACTGGGATCAGCTCTACAAGGGTCCGAGCACCTCGCCCGGTATCGCCTCGAATTACCGGACCTTCTGGCCGGCCTGAGGGGTCCGGTGCCGGTGCAGCCCGCTGCCTGCAGGTGCAGCGCACAGCTGTCGATCCTGAGCCTGTAGTGACGATGGGGTTTCGACAAGTTCCAGGGCGGCAATCCGACCAAGGGCTCGCTCCGAGCACCGGGCTGGCTTCGAGGGTGGCGCGGCGCAAGCCGGCTTGGTGGCGCTGGCTGCGCCGGGGGATCGAGGTGGTCGTCGGCGGAGCCGGGGTCTATGCCCTGTTCGCCGCCCGGCACCAGGTGGCCGCCGCCGCCGGGCTTCTGGGCCACCTGGCTTGGCCCTGGCTGGTGGCGGCCTGTGCAGCAGAGCTGGCGTCGATGGGCGCTTTTGCCCGGATCCAGAGTTGGCTGCTCCGGGCTGGCGGAGTGCCCCTCGGTCTATTGCCCATGGTCGAGATCACCCTCGCCGGCAACGCCCTTTCGGTGAGCCTTCCCGGTGGGGTGGCCTGGGGGACCGGGTACGCCTTCGAGCAGCTCCGACGGCGCGGGGCAGACCGGACCTTGGCTCTTTGGGTGGTGTTGGCCGCGGGCGCTCTGGACAGCTTTGCGCTTTTCGTGCTCATCGTCGTCGGGGTCTGGGGGGGCGGGGCCACCGGTCCTGCCCGCGACCTTCGCATCCCGGTGGCTGTGCTCGCGGCCATCCCCGTAGGCGTGGTGATCATCTTCGTGGCGGTCCGGCACAGCCGGCGGTGTCACCAGGTCGGCTCGGCGGTGGCTCGGGCCGCTGACCGCCTACTCGGGGGAGCCCCGATTGGTCGTCGGTCCAGCCCTGCCGCCCGCTGGTCCAGCCCTGCCGCCCGCTGGTCCAGCCCTGCCGCCCAACGGTCCGGCGCTGCCGCCCAACGGTCCGGCGCTGCCGCCCGCCGGCTCGGCACTGCCGCCCGCCGGCTCGGCGCTGCCGCCCGCCGGCTCGGCGCTGCCGCCCGCCGGCTCGGGGCGGTCCAGCCACGTGGTGTCGACTGGGCGGTGAGCTTTGGCTTTTCCCTTGCCAACTGGGTCTATGACTGTGCTTGCCTGGTGTTTTGCATGCTGGCCCTGGGTATTGCGGTCCCATGGCGCGGCCTGTTGGTCGCCTACTGCCTTGCCCAGGTCAGCGCCAGCCTGCCTCTTACCCCAGGAGGCATCGGCATCGTCGAGGGGAGCATGTCGTTGGCGCTGATTGCCTATGGGCTTCGCGCGAAGGACGCCGTAGCTGTGGTGCTGCTTTACCGGATCATCAGCTTCTGGGCACTGGTGCCCATCGGGTGGGGCGCGTGGGGATTGCTGCATCTCCGGGATCCGGAGGTGCTGATGACGGTCCCAGCCCGCGGGTCAGCCAGCGGTGCAGGTCTGGTGGCGCGGGTCGAAGACGGTGGCGAGCACCCGGCTCGCGCTCGGAGCAAAGCTCAGGCGAACTGTTTCAGCTTGGCGCACGACGATGGTGGTGAGGCCGTCGGGGCGCGCCAGAGTGCATAGGCCTGGCGCGCGCCAGTAAGGGGTCCAGCGCACGGCGAAACGGTAACGGCCGGGCTGAGGCAGGTCGATCAGGTAGCCCTCCTGTCCGGCGGCGAGGACCCGGGGGTGGCCTGGACCACTCAGCAGGGGCCTCGGGTGGGGCACCGCGTAGACGTCGACGGTGGGGCTGGACTCGACGAGGATCAGCCCGGCGGCGCCGTCGCGGACGATGCGGGCTTCCTCGGCGGCGCTGAAGTCAGGGTTCGCAGTCGAGATCACCACGTAGGCCACGCCCAGGCGGTGGAGCCAGGCGACGTAGGTGGTCGTGGTGAAGTGGTGGTAGAGGAAGGCATCGAGGGGGAAGTCGTCCTGGCGGTACCAACCTCGGGCGAGGGGGATCTGGGCCTCGGCGAGGTAGAGCGCCGGCCAGTGGTTGTTGATGTCGACGGCCTCGACCCGCTCGTCGGGGTTAAGGTGAGCGTGGAGGTAGGAGATCGCCGGCTCCCAGTAGGAGGGCTGCGCTGCGGCTGCGGTCGCGGCGGTCTCGAACAGGGGTGGTCCTACCTGGGGCTCGAAGGTCCAGAATGCGGCCAAGGCGACCGCGCCCAGGCAGGGCCACCGTGGCCGCCAGTGCCGCAAAGTAGCCGCGAGCACCATCACCGCGAGGGCTCCGTACTGGACTCGCACAATGTTGGCCCCGACTGCCGTTTGCACCACGTACAGCACCGTGCAGATGAGGGCATAGAGCCCTGCGAGCACCAGGATCTCCCGGCGCCGGGGTGTCCTCCAGGTGAGCCAAGCGACAAGGAAGCTAAAGGCGAGGGCGCTGATGAATGACTGGGTCCAAAAGGGGTACGTGCCGTTGTAGGGGAAGGCCCTCCAAAGTGTCAGCTCGGCGAGCCCCCCGACGGCGATCGTGCCCCACGAGGCAAGGAGCCGCCGGCGCTCGAGGCTCCCGGCGAGGCCCAGGGCGGCCACCATGATCGCCAGGCCGGCAAAGGCCAGGGCGCTCGCAGCGAGGGAGGCCAGGGCGAGGACCGCAAAGGCCAGGAGGCGACAACCCCGTCCCGCCTGCAAGAAGGCTAGGGCTGCGAGTGCCAGGCCGGTGCCGAGAGTGAAGGGGAAGTCAAAGCTGAGCAGGTAGGCCGGCCAGATCACGGTGAAGACCCAGATTGCCGGCTGGGCAGCACGGCCGAAGGCCCGGGTGAGCAGCACGGCGAGCGAGGTGACCGCGATGGCGACCGAGGCCGCCCCGAGCAGGGCGAAGCCGAAGATGCTTGCCAGGGGGTAGACGAGCAGCGAGTAGGTCCAGATGACGTACTGGCCGTCGTACCAGGAGCTGTCCCAGGCCACGAAGCCTCGCTGCTCGAAGATGCGCAGCTGGAAGGCGTGAGCCGCGTAGTCGTTGCCATGCGGTGCCAGGTAGGCCACCAGGAGCGCCAAACCCAGAGCGACCAGGCCGGAGGCGACGGCCACCCGGAGCGCCGTTCGATCCGCCCCCGTGCGATCTTCGCCGCCCGCCGGTGCACGAAGTGCCGGTGGCAAGGTCCCCAACAGCGTCATCTGAACCGCCCGGATCCCCTGGACTGGCTCCGCGCTGAGCTGGGGAGGGCCACGGCGCCACACGCGCTCATCCGGGCGATGTCGAGCTCGTCCGGCCGGGCAGCTCAGGCCCGGGGCGTGGAGGTCAGGTTCCACAAGCTCACAACCGCGTTCTCGTGCTCCCAGCCGAGCTGGCTGACCGCGCCGGCGTCCAGGGCCAGAAGCGCCCCACCCTGCGGGCCCAGCCCCACCCACCGGGCTGCCAGCACCCGCAGGAAGTGGCCGTGTGAGAACACAGCCACCTCCCCCCCTCCAGCCCGGATGTCTCCGATGACCCGGTCGGCGCGCTCTGCCAGGGACTCCAAGGTCTCGCCTCCTGGAACCCCGTCCCGCCAGAGGTGCCAATCGGGCCGATCGACCCGGATGTCGTCGGTCGTCCGCCCTTCGTAGTCGCCGTAGTCCCACTCCGCAAGATCGGGGACCACCTCGGCGACGTCTCCATAGCCGGCCAGGGCGCAGGTCGCTCGAGCGCGGCCGAGGGGGCTGGTGAGCACCCGGCTAAAGCTCCACTGGCCAAGCACACCCGCCAGACGGTGCGCCTCGGCCTCGCCCTCGGCATCGAGAGGGACGTCCGTGCGCCCAGTGTGGCGCATGGTGCGGCTCCAAGGCGTCTCACCGTGGCGGACCAGGATCGCGCGAGGTCGGGTGTCATCGGGGGGCATGGTCGCTCAGGCTATTGGCTGCCCGGGCAGCGCCCCCGGCGTAGCATACTGACAGTGGTCCCTGGTAGACCAAAGAGTGCGCTGTCACTTGGTTTCTGCGCGGCCACGCTCGGTGCCTTGTTGCTGGTCGGCTGCTCCCCGGCCTCCCCGGCCTCCCCGGCCTCCCCGGTTTCCCCGGTCCCGCTGACGGCCCACGGAACCCACCCCAAATCTCGATCGACCTCTGAACCTACCCCCACCCCCTCGGCGACCCCCACCCGCTCGGCGACCCCCACCCGCTCGGCGACCCCCACCACCGGCCGCCAGCCGCCGTTTGCAGTCACCGAGGTCACTGTGCGAATGGTCGACCGTACCCGGCCGACGGTGGCAGACGGACGCCAGATCAGTCCATATCGGACCCTGATCACGGAGGTCTGGATTCCGGACGCTCCAGGCCGCCGTCCTCTCGTGGTGTTCGCGCCTGGGTTCCGCGTCGGTCCCGCTCCGTACGCGACCCTGCTAGAGGGCTGGGCGCGCCATGGCTACATCGTTGCGGCCCCCGAGTTCCCGCTCACCGACGCGGCGGTGGCAGGCCCCAACCTGGATGAGGGTGACCTGGCCAACGAGCCCGCCGATGTGCGCTTCGTCACCGACACACTGGTCAGCCAGATGTCTTCCCGCATCGACCCCAGCCGGGTGGCAGTCGCTGGGCACAGCGACGGGGCAGAGGTGGCGCTGGCGCTGGGCGCCGAAGCTGGCCCACCAGGCGAGCCGGTGTACCGGGCGGTGATCGCCATGTCTGCCCAGCCCCTGCCTGGTCCAGCCCGCAACCCACCCCTGCTGGTCGTCCAGGGCACGGCCGACGCCATCAACCCGTTCGCACGGGGCTACAGAACCTGGCTACAGGCCGAGGCCCCGAAGTACCTGGACGTTCTCCACGGCGCCGGCCACCTGGCGCCACTCGAGGCCCCCAGCCCGTGGCTGGGGGGTCTGATCAGGGTCACCAACACCTTCCTCGACTCCTATGTCGCCGGCGACGCTCCTCCGGGGGCAGTCACGAGCGCCATCTCAGGTGATGGATAGCATGCGCTCCAGGGCTACCCGGGCGTCGGCGGCAGTCGCTGCGTCGACGGTGATGCGGTTGCGGACGGTGCCCCCTACCAGGCCCTCCAGCACCCAGGCCAGGTGCGCGGCGTCGATGCGGAACATGGTCGAGCACGGGCACACCAACGGGTCCAGCGATACCACTGTCAGGTCGGGGTGCTCGGCGGCTAACCGGGACACCAGGTGAATCTCGGTGGCGATGCCGAGGGTCGTCCCCCGAGGAGCAGCCTCGACCTCCCGGATGATGAAGTCGGTGGAGCCCACCGAGTCGGCCAGGCTCACCAGCTCGTGGCTGCACTCGGGATGCGCGATCACCCGCCCACCGGGGTGCTTCGCGCGGAAGCCTGCCACGTGCTCGGGCTGGAAGCGCTGGTGGACCGAGCAGTGCCCCTTCCAAAGCACGAGCGCAGCCCGCTTGACGTCGGCCTCGCCGAGCCCACCGAGCTCCCTCCGGGGGTCCCAGACCACCATGTCCTCGGGGCCGAATCCCAGCTGGTAGCCAGTATTGCGCCCCAGATGCTGATCCGGGAAGAATAGAGCCTTCTCGCCGCGCCGCAGTGCCCACTCCAGAACAGCGCGCGCATTTGAGGACGTGCACACGGCCCCGCCATTCCTGCCCACGAAGGCCTTGAGCGCCGCTGAGGAGTTCATGTAAGTGACTGGGACCACCGCCTCGATGTCGATCAAGCGTGCAAGGTCCGCCCAGCAGTCGGTCACCTCGTCAGCGTCGGCCATGTCTGCCATCGAGCAGCCCGCGTTGAGGTCGGGGAGCAGGACGGCCTGGTGCTCACCGGTCAGCATGTCTGCGGCCTCAGCCATGAAATGCACCCCGCAGAACACCACATAGTCGGCCTCGGGCCGGTCCGCGGCGACCCGGGAGAGCCCGAACGAGTCGCCTCGCGCGTCGGCCCAGCGCATCACTTCGTCGCGCTGGTAGTGGTGGCCGAGGATGACCAGCCTGGCGCCGAGAGCGCCGCGCGCCGCGCCTATGCGCTCCGCCAGCTCGTCGGGCGAGGCCGTGGTGTAGGACTCCGGAAGCGGTGCTTGTAGTCGGAGCATGAGCTTTTCCCCACTCGAGAGCTCCGGTAATGGCCGGCGGGGGCAGCCTGGTCGCCTCACCGCGGGGTTGTCGGCCCCGGAGCTGGATGTGTGTCGCCGGGAATCCAGGCCGGCCTAGGGAACATAGCTTAGTTGGGTGCTCGACCGACCGCCTGCAGGAGCCATCCCGGATGCCCCAGGCTCCTACCAGTTCAAAGACGCCGAAGGCCGGGTCATCTACGTGGGCAAGGCACGCTCGCTGCGCCAGCGCCTTTCCAGCTACTTCCAGAGCCCGGCGGCGCTGGCGCCTCGCACCGCCCAGATGGTGGCAACGGCCACGTCGGTGGAGTGGATCCAGGTGCGTAACGAGGTGGAGGCGGTGATGCTGGAGTACAACCTCATCAAGACCCACCGGCCGCGCTTCAACATCCGCCTGCGCGACGACAAGAGCTATCCCTTCCTGGCCGTGACCCTGGACGAGCGCTGGCCCAGGGCGATGGTGATGCGGGGGCAGCGGCGAAAGGGGGTCCGCTACTTCGGGCCCTACGCGCAGGCTTACGCGATCCGGGAGACGCTGGACCTGTTGCTGAGGTCCTTTCCGATCCGGACCTGCTCGGACGCCAAGTTCGCCCGCCACGAGCGGGCCGGCCGGCCCTGCCTGCTTTTCGACATCGAGCGCTGCGTGGGGCCGTGCACGGGTGGGGTGTCGCACGAGCGCTACGAGGCGCTGGTCGGCGAGCTGGTGGACTTTCTGGCTGGGGACACCGACGAGGTCGTGGCCCGCCTGGAGGCCGAGATGGCCAGCGCTGCGGAGTCCCTCGAGTTCGAGCGGGCCGCCCGGGCCAGGGACCGTTTGGCGTCGGTGCGCAAAGCCATCGAGCGCCAGCAGATGGTCACCGGGCGAGATGAGGACATCGACGTGATCGGGCTGGAAGAAGACGAGCTGGAGGCGGCGGTGCAGGTATTCTTCGTCCGGCGGGGCCGGGTGGTGGGGCGCAAGGGATTCGTGGTCGACAAGGTGGAGGACCTGGACCGGCCAGCGCTGGTGGGTCACATTTTGGAGCAGCTCTACGCCGAGCCGGTGCTGGACATCCCGAGGGAGGTCCTGGTCCCCGACCTGCCATCCGAGCTGGACCTTTGGGAGGACTGGCTCAGCTCCTCGCGGGGGGCCCGGGTTCACGTGCGGGTGCCCCAGCGGGGCGACAAGCGCTCGCTGGCCGAGACGGTATCGCGCAACGCTGCGGAGGCCTTCACCCAGCACCGGCTGCGCCGATCAGCCGACCACAACGCCAGGGCGCAGGCGCTTCGGGCGCTGCAGGAGGCACTCGAGCTCCCGGTGGCCCCGCTTAGGATCGAGTGCTACGACATGAGCCACATCCAGGGGACCGATTACGTGGGCTCGATGGTGGTGATGGAGGACGGGCTGGCCAAGCCGTCGGACTACCGGCGCTTCAAGGTGACCTCGGTGACCGGCTCCGACGACACCGGGGCCATGGAGGAGGTGCTCACCCGGCGGTTGACCGCCCTGCTGGCCGAGCGCTCCGAGCACACCCGGGCGGCGGACCCCCCGAGTGCCCCCCAAAGCCGACGCCGGTTCGCCTACCCGCCTCAGCTATTGCTGCTGGACGGAGGAAAGGGGCAGCTGAACGTGGGGGTGCGGGTGTTGCGCTCCCTCGGCCTGGACACCGAGATTCCGGTTGCGGCGCTGGCCAAGGCCTTCGAGGAGGTGTACCTGCCCGGTCGTGTCGCGCCGGTGCGGATTCCTCGCCAGTCCGAGGCCCTGTACCTGCTCCAGCGGATCCGGGACGAGGCCCACCGCTTCGCCATCACCTACCATCGCCAGCTCAGGGCCAAGCGGATGAAGGCCAGCGTCCTGGACGGGATCCCCGGGCTTGGCCCGGTCCGCCGGGAGCGACTGCTGAAAGAGATGGGGAGTTTGAAGGTGCTCAGGGCGGCTACCGAGGCGGATCTGCTCGCTCTGTCCTGGCTGCCCGACACGGTCGGTCGGGCTGTCTGGGCCAAGCTGCACGTGCCTACCGGGCCGGGGTCGGAATGAGTGAGTGGGAGGCCCACGCCGCGTGGTGGCAGGCGGGGTTCACCGACGGGGCGGACCCCGAGTACGTCGAGCAGATCCTGCCACTGATCTCGGCCTGGCTTCCGGGAGCGGGCAGGGTGCTGGACGTGGGCACAGGCGAGGGCCAGGTGGCCCGCCTGGCGGCCGCGGCAGGCCTGGATGTGGTGGGCATCGATCCGGCGTGGGCTCAGGTGGCCGAGGCCGCCCGGAGGAGCGGGGCCGGGCAGTGCGGCCCGGCGCCTGGCGGGTTGCCCAGCATGACGCCCGGCGCCCCGGCCTATCTACGGGCGCGGGGGGGGGCCCTGCCGGTCGCGTCGGCGGGGTTTGACGCAGTGGTGGCGTGCCTGGTCTTCGAGCACATCACCGACATGGACGGGGCGATAGCAGAGGTCGCGAGGGCACTGCGGTGCGGCGGAAGGTTCATATTCCTCCTGAACCATCCCCTGCTCCAGACTCCCGGGAGCGGTTGGATCGACGACCACATCCTGGGAGAGCAGTACTGGCGGATTGGGCCGTACCTGGTGGAGGACGAGACGCTGGAGGAGGTGGAGAAGGGGGTGCTCATTCCCTTCGTCCACCGGCCGCTATCGCGTTATGTCAATTCCATGGTGGCCAACGGGATGGTGGTCGTGCGCATGGAGGAGCCGCCGCCGCCGCCTGGGTTCCTGGCCCGGGCGTTCGAGTACGGCCAAGCGGCCACCATCCCCCGCCTGCTTATGTTGGTCGCCGAGCGCTCTTTCAGAAGTAGTCCGGAGAGTTCCCCGGCCGCCATTTGATGTTGCAGCCCAGGCTCGGCCGCTGGGAAGCCGAGACCTTCTCGCCATTGCACACCTCGGTCGCCGCCGCCAGCAGGTCGGCACCGGTGACCGGCATGGTGTTCGCGGGTCGGCTGTCGTCGAACTGGCCCCGGTAGGCCAGGCGTCGCTCGCTGTCGAACACGTAGAAGTCCGGGGTGCAAGCGGCCCGGAAAGCAATTGCCACCTGCTGGTCCGCGTCGATCAGGCAGGGAAAGCGCCAGCCGGACTCCGCGGCGATACGTGCCATCTGCTCGGGGCGGTCGTCAGGGTAGGTGTCCGTGTCGTTGCTCGCTATCCCGACAACCGCGACGCCCCGATCGGCCAGCTCGGTGGCCACCTCGCCGAGCTTGGCCGCGATGTGGCGCACGTAGGGGCAGTGATTGGAGAGGAACGCGACCACCAGGGCCTTTGCACCGGCAAAGTCGTCGAGGCGCCGGAGGCGCCCGGTCACCTCGGGCAGGGCGAAGTCGGGTGCCGGCGTTCCGAGAGCCAGCATCGTGGAGGAGACCGAGACCATGGCGCGGATCTTACTGGGGGTCGGCCACCACAGCACTCAGGGCCTCACCCGGCGTCTCACTCCAGCGCGCCGGGCCGGCGCGCTGTCGATACGGGTCAGGTCGGCTCGACGACGACCTTGCCGGTGACCCCGGCTTCCACCAACTCGTGGGCGGCGACAACCTCGTCGAGGGAGAAGCGGTGAATGGGCAACGGGCTCAGCGCCCCGTCAGCCAATGCCCCCGAGACCTCCTTGGCGGCAAGCGCCAGGGACTCCGGTGGAACGCCATACAGCAGGACGAAGCGCAGGGCCACGTTCGCCGACATGCACGCCCGTACCGGCAGGACGGGGTCGCCCCCGGTCGAGGCGTAGCACACGATGACCGTGCCCGGGTGGGCGAGGCTCAGATCGAGGCCAAGATTGGCGCCCAGGGCGACCTCGACGACCCGGTCCACCTTGGGAACGAGGGAGCGGATCGTCTCGGCGGCGCCGTCCTGGCGATAGTTCACGACGTGGTGGGCGCCGGCTGCCGTGGCGAGCTCGGCCTTCTCCGGGCTGGAGACCGTCGCGACCACCACAGCTCCCGCGTGCCGGGCTAGCTGGATCGCGAAGTGCCCGACCGCCCCTGCGCCGCCAGCCACCAGCACCGTCTTTCCGTCGAGCGGTCCGTCGGCGAACAGGCAGCGATGCGCGGTCATGGCGGGCACCCCTAGGCACGCGCCCAGCTCGTCGGACACATTCGCTGGCATGGGCACCGCCTGATGCTCAGGTATCACTGTCCATTGGGCACACGTTCCCCACCGGCGTGTGGCGGCGAACCACAGCCACACATGCTGGCCGATCCGGCTGGCGTCGATGTCGGGACCCACGGCATCGATGACGCCTGTGCCGTCGTGGTGGGGGATCTGGAACCCGTCGATCGGGCGCGGGACAGCCCCGCTTCGGGCCTTCACGTCGGTCGGGTTGACCCCCGAGGTTCGCACCCGGACCCTGACCTGACCCGGGCCAGGCTCGGGCCGCTCGATGTCGAGCACCCTCAGCACCGCTGCGGCGGGGCCGGTCCGGTCATATCGGGCCGCTCTCATGGCGAGTCGGAGCCTAACCTGGGCGTGTGGCCCAAGACCCCGTCGTGGCAGGGATCTACCTCACGCCCTGCGCTGCCGGTGTCCCGGTGTCGGTCTCCGCGGCCCTGGCCGTGCCGGGGCGGGGGCTCGAGGGGGACAGGTACTTTGCCGGGTGTGGGACCTGGTCGTACGAGCGCCGGCTGTGGAGCGAGCTTACCCTGGTGGAGTCGGAGGCCCTGGAGGCTGCTGGCTTGCACATCTCGCCCGGTGAGGCGAGACGCAACGTGGTCACGGCGGGGGTCTCACTTGGGGCCCTCATCGGTCGGCGGTTCCGGATCGGGGAGGTGGAAGCCCTCGGGGAGCGCAGCTGCGATCCCTGCAAGCACCTGGACCGCCTGACCGGTCAGGCCGCCAAGGCTGCACTGGCGGGGCGGGGCGGTCTCAGGGCCCAGATCCTGAGCCGGGGGATGATGGTTGTCGGGGACCCGGTGGTAGTTGGTTGTGGCTCATGACAACATATCAGGTCCGGTGACTTGACGGTTGATCTAGCCGAGGCCAGATGCCAGCGTGGCCCTGGCAGAGCACAGGCCCTCAGGCCAGGGGCTGGCTGTCAGCTCGCGTGTTGGCGGTTGACCAGTGCCCAGCTCGCAGGTAGGACCAGAGCCGCGGCGAGTGCCTTGATGGCGTCGCCGGGCAGGAATGGGGTCACGCCCAGGCTCAGGCCCTTGGCGAGGCCGACGTTCAGGTCGACCATCAGCCAGGAAAGCCCACCGGCGTAGATCACCACGCTGCCGGCGATCATCATGGCCGCCGTGCGGATCGGGTTATGGTCGAATCCGCGGCTGGCCAGCCAGCCGATCAGGGCGGCCGCGACGGGGTAGGCGATTATGTAGCCGAAGTCCGGCCCAGCGAGGATGGCCGAGCCGCCAGCATGGCCGGCGAACCAGGGAAGCCCGGCTACGCCGAGGGCGCCGTAGATGAGCATGGCGACGGAGCCCCTTCGCCAGCCAAGGGTCGCCCCGGTGATCAGCACCCCGAAGGTCTGCAGGGTGAGCGGCACTGGGGTGAACCCGAGGGGGACGCTGACCTGGGCGCAAAGTCCCACCAGCGCCGCGCCAGCGAGCACGAGAATCGTGTCTAGCGCCAGCGTTCCGGGCAAGAGGTCGCCGAGAACCTGGTGCTTGCGTACCGCCGCCGCTCCAGCTGAGCTGGGTTCTACCAAAGCCATCTGTGTCCTCCCCGTGTGTTCGAATCGCCCTCTCTGACCCGGTTAGCGGCTCAAAGGTGACAGCTGGTCGAGAGCGACGCTCGCGCTGGTCTGGCGATCCTCGGCGAGTGGCGAGTCCGTGTCGGGAGGGGCCCCCAGTGCGGCTCCGATGGCCATTGCCATCACCCGGGCCAGCTCACGCAGCTCGCGGGGGGGAGGAAAGTACTCGTCCTCGTCGGTGGCGTTCACCTCGGTGACCCCCTCGCGGGGCGCCAGGCGGGCGATGACTCGGGTCACCAGCTCCTCGGGGGCGGACGCACCGGCGGTGACCCCGACGGTTCCGTACAGGTCGTCGGGGAGCTCGTCGGCGGTGTTGACCCGTAGCACCCGGGCGCAACCGGCGGCCCGGGCCACCCTCTCCAGGGCAACGGTGTTGGACGAGTTGTCAGAGCCGACGACGATCATCGTGTCCACCTGGTCAGCGATGGCCGACAGGGCGGTCTGGCGGTTGGTCGTGGCAAAGCACAAGTCGCTGCGCCCGGGCATCCACAGGCTCGGAAAGCGCTGCGCCGCCCGCTCCTTGATAGCGGCCGCCTCGGCTTGGCTGAGGGTGGTCTGGGTGAGCAGCGCCACCTCGCCGCCGAGCTCGCCAAGCCCGTCGAGCGCATCGACATCGGCGACGCTGCCGACCAGGCGCACTGCTCCGGGGGCGACGGCCATGGTGCCGATGGCCTCCTCGTGGCCGGCGTGACCCACGTAGATGACCGTGTAGCCCTTGTTCGCCCGTACCTTCATCTCGTGGTGGACCTTGGTGACCAGGGGGCAGACTGCGTTCACCAGCACCCGGCCGGAGGTTCGTGCCGCGGCCTCCACCTGGGGGGCGGTGCCGTGGGCGCTCAGCATCAGCGGCGCCCCGGCAGGGACGTCGGCCACGTCGTCCACGAAGACGACACCCATGTCGACGAATCGATCCACCACGACCTTGTTGTGGACTATCTCGTGGTAGCAGTATACCGGCGGCTCGAAGACGCGGCACATCCACACCAGCGCCTTGATGGCCATCTCGACCCCGGCGCAGAACCCCCTGGGTCGGGCCAGGACCACCCGCTCCACATCCACAGCTCCGAGCCTACCTCCGGCTATCCTGATCGGATGTCGCTGCCCCAGGTGGTGGCCGTGGTGGAGGGGTCGCCCGCCGCTCGGGCAGGACTGCTGCCTGGCGACGAGATCGTCTCGGTGAACGGCCAAGTCCCGCGTGACATCATCGCGTACCAGATACTGCTCGACGAGGCGGAGCTGGAGGTCGAGTTGCGCCGTGGTGGGCTGGAGCTCAGCGTGGCCCTGTCCAAGGACGCAGGTGCGCCCCTGGGGGCCGAGGTCTCCTCGGCGCTTTTCGACCGGGTCCGCACCTGCGACAACCACTGCGAGTTCTGCTTCATCCACCAACTCCCGAAGGGAATGCGGCGCAGCTTGTACATGCGCGACGACGACTACCGGCTGTCGTTCCTGTACGGCAACTTCACCACGCTCACTCGCTTCACCGAAGCGGACCTGGAGCGGGTGATCGACGAGGCGTTGTCTCCCCTGTTCGTGAGCATCCATGCCACCGACCCCGAGATGCGGGCGCGGATGCTGCGCAATCCCCGGGGTGCCACCAGCCTGCGCTGGCTCAAGGCCTTGCTCGAGGCGGGCATCGAGGTGCACGGCCAGGTGGTGGTGTGTCCCGGGGTGAACGACGCCGAGGTGCTCGAGGACACCCTGACCGGGATCCTGGACGAGTACCCGGGCCTGGCCACCGCGGCCGTGGTTCCGCTGGGGGTCAGCCGATGGTCACGAGAGGCTGCGATGCGTCCTCATACGCCAGCCGAAGCCGCTGCCGTGATCGACCTGGTGGACGAGGCGCAGGAGTGCTTTGCCGGGGCCCTGGGAAGGCGTCTGGTGTACGCGGCCGACGAGTACTACCTGATGGCTGGACGGCCCTTTCCCGAGGTCGAGGAGTACGACGGCTTTCCCCAGCACGAGAACGGGATCGGGATTGCCAGGGCCTTCTGCGGGGCCTTCAATGGCCGCGCAGCGCCGGCCCTCGGTCCCCGGGCAGGGTTCTTCGCCTGGGTGGACGGCGCCCCCGCCCAGGGATACCGTGCCAAGCGGACCCAGGCTTCTGGCACCGACCCCCCCTGGCCCGGCGCGCGCGGGGCGGTTCCGGTCTCGTTGAGCCACCGCCGGGCCTCCTCGGTGGGACCGCCGGCGGTCGGGATACTGACGGCTGGCTACGGCGCGATGGTGCTGGGGCCTCTCGTGAAAGGCTTGGGACGCACCGACGTGAGGGTGATCCCGGTTCGCAACGACTTCTTCGGTGGGAACATCGCGGTCACCGGATTGATGGTGGGGGCCGACGTGGCGCGCGTGCTCGCTTGCGAGCCGGTCGGGGATCGCTACCTGCTCCCCGACGTGTGCTTGTCGGAGGGACGCTTCCTGGATGGCCTCAGACCGGCTGACCTGCCCCGCCCGGTGGAGGTGGTGGCCACTGACGGGCTGTCGCTTCGGCGCGCCCTCGAGGCGGAGGTGTATGGTGAGTCGACGATCGAGTCCTCTCGGCCTGCCGCCCGGGCGGCACGATGAGGCGGCTCGCCAGGTCTGCGGCAAAGGGGGGAACGTCCGGCGGGGGTGCGGTGGCCACCC
>JAVKSL010000019.1:0-11694 GCA_039583695.1 Acidimicrobiales bacterium
GAAGACGCGGGCATGGACTGGGTCACCTACCGCCGGGCCCCACTGGTGGCGCCCACGGTGGAGCCACGCCGGTCTTGAACCTTGATCGACGGTGCCCGGGGACTGTCTGATATTGCGAATCCCGTGCGGCTATCTCTCCCGCTTCGCCTCGCTGCTATCGCCGTTCACCCTGGCCGATTTTGTGTAAGGGCTGACGCACAAATAACTTCCTGGATCTGAGCGCAGATCTGTCATCACCAGCCCCGAGAGGACGAACTGTCGGATACGAGGCGGCTGCGGGATGGGCAGCGAAACAAAGGTATCTTGCACCTCGCCCTGGCACGCGTTGGTTGACTACACGCGTGTCATTATGATAGAGTTACGCCTAGAGAGGAGGAACTCTATCATAATGAGGCCAGAGCAGTATCACCCCGATGACCTGAGAAACCTTCTGCGTCAAACAAAGATCGCCACCATGGACGGCCTCAAGGAGGCCCTCGGCAGTGCGGCGGACGCGACGGTGTTCCGCAAGCTGAGCGAGCTCGAATACCGCACCAGCTACTCGCACAGGGGGCGGTACTACACCTTGGACGAGATCGCCCGCTTCGACGAGCTCGGGCTGTGGTCGTTCCGCCAGGTCTTCTTCAGCCGCTTCGGGACGTTGGTTGCGACCGTCGAGGCCTTGGTCCTTTCGGCCGAGGCCGGCTACGACGCAGCGGAGCTGGAGGCCGTGGTGAACGTCGAGGCCAAGGCGGCCCTTGTCAAACTGGTGCGCTCCGGGCGCCTTTTTCGCCAGCAGGTGTCCGGTCGCCACGTCTACCTGTCTCCTGACGCCTCCGCGCGACGTGCCCAGCTCCATGCGCGCTCGGTCTACGACGCCGAGGCGAGCCGGCTTTCCCTCGGCCCGGGCTTGCGGGTGCTGCCCGAGGAGCTCAAGGCAGCCATCGTGGCCTTCTACAGCCTGCTCGATGAACGCCAGCGTCGGCTCTACGCCGGCCTCGAGGCTATGAAGGTCGGCCACGGCGGCGACGCCCAGGTCGCTGAGCTGCTTGGCATCGACCCCGGCACCGTCGCCCGGGGCAGAGTCGAGCTACTCTCGGGCGATGTTCCCCCGGGGCGCGTGCGCCGCCAGGGGGGAGGGCGGCCTTCGGCAAAGAAAGCACCCCCGAGGTCATCGAGGCGATCCACCAGCTGATGGCCACAGACACCGCCGGCGACCCCGTCAGCGGCGTCAAATGGACCAGGCGCACCACCGAGAAGGTCGCCGACGAGCTGCGCTCGGCCGGCATCGACGTGTCTCCCACCACCGTCGGAAAGCTCTTGAAGGACCTCGGCTACCGGCTCGTCCTGCTCGTTGCCTGCGAGAAGGTCAGGATGCCGAGGTTGGCGGCGATGGCCCGGCGTCCGGCGAGTTCCGCCAGGTAT
Source organism: Acidimicrobiales bacterium (assembly GCA_039583695.1). GTDB lineage: Bacteria > Actinomycetota > Acidimicrobiia > Acidimicrobiales > JAJPHD01 > JAVKSL01. Next base: position 1,405 of record JAVKSL010000019.1, read on the forward strand.
GCCGACACCGGCGCGATCGGCACTCGCTCCGCGTCGAGCAGTTCATAGGGCAAGAAGGCATTGCCCGTCTCTTCTAGCGACCCCACCGGCGCCACCACGAGCGTTCCCAACCCGACCGGATCACCATGTCCATTGGCCACGGCCGGCATGGTACATGCCGCCCGGGTCCATCAGGCGCTGAGCTGGCACATTCCCTCCGGTAGTTCGGTCAACAGGTCGGTCTTGCGCCCTGGCAGGTTCTTTACTTGATGGAGTTTGACCAACAACAGCTCCCAAGGGGCCTGATCCTCCAGCATGTACCGAGGTCGGGGGCTATGCTGTCATGAGGCTTTGTATTGGCAGCATCCACTTGCCACGATCGTCTTGAAGGCGATGGTCGGATTGATCTGTCTCGATCTCACGGGCCGGCTTAAACGAAAGTGCTGTGAGCAGCTGTTGTCGTGAGCACCACTCCCGCCAGGTCAAGGCTGGAGGGCCACCAGGAAGAAGGGTCGGCTCGTGGAGGGTGAGCAACAGGAGCAGCTCGGAGGCGACGTCAGCGAGTGGACGGCACCGTCGAGGCGGCCGTCTCCTTTCGTGACTCTGTGCGCGGTGGGGTTCTTTGGACGGCTCAGCTACGAGATGGTCCGTTCCCCGCTGACCCCGCTGTTCGCCAAGCATCTCGGCGCGCCGACGGATCTGATCGGGCTGATCGTGGCGGCGGTGACGATAACCGGGATCATGGTGAAGCTGCCTTCGGGGGCGCTGTCGGATCTGTTCGGTTTTCGCCGCCTGATGATGGCCGGAGCGGTGGTAAAGGCAACCGGTCCGTTCCTCTATCTCGGGGTGGTGGTCTGGCCGGTCCTGCTGGTGGTCCGCTTCTATCACGGCCTGGCCACGGCCCTTTACGCCCCGTCCGCCTCGGCGCTGGTGGCGAAGGCGTACCCGAAGGAGCGGGGTCATCGTCTCGGGTTATACAGCGCGGCGGAGAACGGCGGGGTGGTGCTCGGCCCAGCGCTCGGCGGTGCCGTCTTGGTGGTCATGTCCTTCCATGAAGCGTTCCTCGTGGCGGGCTTCGTCGGCATCTTGGCCCTGCTGGCTATGCAGCGAGTGCCGCGCGATGAGCTGACCGCAGCTCCGCCGGTCCCCGCCTCGGCGGCCAAGCCCCGGTTGCGCCCGTCGCTGCGAGGCGTCGCCCGGGGCGTCGGGGAGATCCTCTCTGATCCGGCGATCCGCCTGATCAGCCTGGTCGAGGCGATGCTGTGGCTCGGTATGGGCTCACTTCAGGCGTACCTGCCCATCTACGCACTGAGCATCCACCTCCCGACCTGGCAGATCGGGCTGTTGGCCGGCGGCCAAGGCGTGGCGTCTGCCCTGAGCCGTCCCTATCTCGGGCGGCGCTCCGACCGTCTCGGTCGCAAGAGGCTGATTGTGAGCGGTGCCTGCTTGTGTATCGTCGCCCTTATCGCGATCCCCTATGCCACTGCGTTTCTGGTCCTGCTGGCGATGGCGATCCTGTTCGGACTCGGCACGGGGATGGTCACTCCTTCGACGACGGCGATGATCGGCGACCTCGTCACTCGGGGCAACTACGGCTCTGCCATGGGCGTCTTCGGCAGCTTGTGGGATGCCGGGCACGCCAGCGGACCGATCATCTTCGGCTTCCTGGTGGTCGCTCTCGGCTACCGCACCTCGTGGCTGATAATGGCGCTACTGATGGCTGGCGCAGTGGTCGTGTTCGTCCTCGGCACTGCGAGGCTCGCCCGGGCACAGGCGTGATCCCCTGCCTTGTCTGATCTCGTGCCGAGCGATGAGGGCCGTAGAGGGGCCGCGGGTGGAGCTGGTGCGAGCCGCTCAGGTTGCCTGAATGCGCTCAGGTTGCCTGAATGCGCTCAGGTCGCCTGAATGGTTGTATCTCGGCGGTTGTCGGGCATGTCAGGGCCGCGGCAAAGCCTTGATAGTCGGTCCTGCGCCCGGCACACCCCCCGAGCCGAGCATCGGGTGCGCCGTCATTGGGTCTCGTCCCAGTAACGTGCCCGTTCGGGGATCACCCAGCGGACGCCGCCACGCGGGTCGGACACGTCGCCCGCATATCGGGGGATGAGGTGAAGATGGGCATGGCCAACCGTCTGGCCAGCGGCCTCGCCGATGTTCACTCCGAGGTTGAAGCCTTCGGGTCGGTAGCGCTCGTCGAGCAGTGCCCGTAGCTCGACGGCCATGCCCAGGATCGCGGCGTGCTCCTCTGCGCCAAGGGCGAGAAAGTCGGCCTCGTGTCGCCGGGGAACGACCAGGACGTGTCCGGGATTGAGCGGCGTCGCGTCGAAGAACGCCGCGCATAGGTGGTTGTTGGTGATGAGATCGCGATTGCCCGCGAGCCGGACACAGAATGGGCAGTCGCCCTCCGAGGCGGTCACCGGCATGGGAACAGGAAAGCCGTCATGGGGTCCGACATCGGTCACGGTCGCCGACCGTCGCCGGGGAGAGCGTTGACCACTTCGGCGCTCCAGCGGTGATCGTCGTTGAGCAGGTGATTCCAGCACCCAGTGTGCTGCTCGATGCGCGGGGCGGTGGCGAGCTCGGCTATCAGGGATGCCAGAATCGCACCGTTGACGGCGTCGTGGGCTACGGCGAGCACCGCTCGGTGCTCGGCCCGCTCGGCGAGACGTTCGATAGCGCCGACGGTCCGATGGCGGAAGGTTTCGGCGTCTTCGATCCCTGGTGCGTCGTCGAGTCGACCGAATCGTTCGACCAACTCGGTCTCGGGGTGTCCGGCCCACGTTCCCCAGTCTCGGTCGCTCAGGCCGGCGTCGACCTCGACGCGTAAGTGCTGGTGTCGGCTGGCCACTGCGGCGGCGGTGTCGACCGCCCGGGATAGCGGGCTGGCCACGATCGCCGCCAGGGGGACCGTCGCGAACAGCTCGCCGAGGGCGACGGCTTCAAGACGCCCGATTGAGTCGAGTGGAGTGTCGATCCGACCTCGCAGCTTGCTGTCAGCGTTGAGCGGGTACGGCCGTGGCGGAGCAGATAGACGTGGCGTCGACTGCTGTGGGGGTCGGGGGGGCGGTTCATCCGGATCGTAGGTTACCGAGACAGCGGCCGTCCTATCAGGTGGCGCTCGCGGTCCGGTTCTGCTGGGCGCCTCAACCGTCCAGCACGTCTCTGGGCGACCGTGGTAGTGATCCTGGTTGTATGGCAACCTGGACCACTACCACCTGATCCAAGGACAACCCTGCTCGCCGGCCAACCCACCTGATCCAAGGACAACCCTGCTCGCCGGCCAACCCCGTATATCATCTCATGGTGGACTGCTCCGACGAGGACTACGAGCTTCCCATCGGGGACATCGTCGACCTGATCCTCCTCGACCCGAACGCGGCGGCCGTTTTCATCTCCCAGCTCGTTGGCGTGAACGGTACCGCCCAAAGCCAGGAGCTCCACGACCAGGTGATGGCTTCGCTGCGTCGACACGCCCTGGCCGGAGAGAGCCTGCTGGGGCGACGGGCGCGAGCGGCACCCGCCCGCCCGACCGATGCCGGGGCGCGAAGCGCCCGGGAGCTGATCTGGGATGCCCTGGAGGAGGTGGGGGCCCGCCAGCCGGGCACCCCAAGCTTCACCCTGGCTGTCGACCAGCTGGTGGAGGTGCTCAGGCCGCACGGCACCGAACCGGCTCCCGAGGTGACCCTCGAGGCCTGGGACCCGAGCATCCCCCAGGACCTGCCGGACCTGTACGTGCGGGGGGCAGAGCCGGAAGATCTCGGACCCGCCAAGCCGAGGCTGCCCCCTCCGCCAGGCATGTTCGTCTCGCTCGAGGAGCAAGCCGCAAATGTCCGGCGCTGGAATGCCGAGCGAGAGTGGGGATTCACCGAGCAAGAGCTGAGCTGCGTGGACCTCACGCCGACGCCCCACGACGACCCTCTCGTCGTTGACCTCATCGCGATCTACCTGGATGGCGACGGGGAGATGGACGCGGTGAGGCGGACCTGCCGCCAGCTCTGGCAGGTGGCTGCGGCCCGCCAGCCCGCCGCATGGAGCTGGGACTGGTACTGGGACACCTGGCTGGGACATCCCATGCCGCTGCGCCTGGCACCGGGCATCGAGCATCGCCCTGGGGTGCGTCGGGTGACCCTCGACCTGGGGGCTCACTGGCGCCCGGGTCGTCACACCCGGCCGTGCAACGTCAGGGGAGCCGACTCGGCGCACGCCGAGCTGCTGGCCGCGGCAGCCCAGTTTCCGGAATGGATACGGGCGATGGACGGGACCAGCGTCCCGTTCGTCTGGGTGTCCGGCTACCAGGTGACCATGGTGGAGCGCGCCGCCCACCGGAGGCTGCCGACACTTGCCTGGAGCGGATTTTGGAGCACGCTCAGCTTCGTGGCCCACTGGGCCGACTATTCGCAGAGCACATTCTCATCTCCGACTGTGTCAGTCGAACACGACGGTCTTGCGCCCGTAGACCAGGACCCTGTCGGTTAGGTGGGCGTGAACCGCCCGGGCCAGGACCGCTGTCTCCAGATCCCGGCCCTTGCGGGCCAGGTCCTCGACCGAGTCGCGGTGGCTGGCCCGGGCTACGTCCTGGGCGATTATCGGGCCCTCGTCGAGGTCCTCGGTGGCGTAGTGGGCGGTGGCGCCGATCAGCTTGACCCCGCGGGCGTGGGCTTGGGCGTAAGCCCGGCCGCCGGCAAAGGCCGGAAGGAACGAATGGTGGATGTTGATGACCTGGTCTCGGTAGGCGTCGATCACCTCTGGCGAGAGGATCTGCATGTAGCGTGCCAGGACCACCACCTCCACCTGGTAGCTGGCGAGCAGGCCCAGCAGCGCCGGCGCGCCCGTGTCGGGGAGCTGGTGGAAGGGGACGCCGAAGTGGCCCGCAGCTTGGGCGTGATCTCCCCGGTTGCTCAGCACCGCCACTATCTCGGCGGGCAGCTCACCGGCTCGCCAGCGCGCCAGGAGGTCGTAGAGGCAGTGCCCCTGACCCGACACCAGGACCGCCATCCGGCGCACCTCGTCGGAGTAGCGCAGGCGCCACTGCATCCCCAGCTCCGCTGCCAGGGCCCCGAACTTGACGCCCAGCTCTCCACGGCTCAGCTCCAAGCCGGCCAGGCGCAGCTCGACCCGCTGGAAGAAGACACCAGCCTGCTCGTCGGTGTGCTGGTCGGCGTGGGTGATATCGCCCCCGTGACGCCACACGAAGTCCGACACCCTGGCCACCAGGCCCCGCTGGTCGGGACACGAGAGCAGGAGGCGGGCAGTCGGGCCGGCCCGCCCTTCTGTCACGCCAACCTCGGTCACGGCGACCTCGGTGGTCTCCGGCGAGCGGCGAAAAAAGCCTCCAGCAGCGTTGCGCAGGCGTCCGCACGGAAACCGCCGACCACCTCCAGCTCGTGGTTCAGCCGGGGGTCGCAGCACAGGTTGTACAGGGACCCGCAAGCGCCGGCCTTCGGGTCGGCGGCGCCGAAAACGACCCGGCTGACCCGGGCGGCGACCAGCGCCCCGGCACACATGGGGCAAGGCTCCAGGGTGACCACCAGCGTGCTGCCAGGCCCGAGACGCCAGGACCCGAGCACAGCGGCGGCGTCGCGCAGGGCCAGGATCTCGGCGTGGGCGGTGGGGTCGTTGGTTCGTTCCCGCTCGTTGTGGCGGGCGCTCACCACCTGCCCGTCGACGAGCACCACGGCGCCGACCGGGACGTCACCGTGTGCGGCCGAGGCGGCCGCCTCGGTGAGGGCGCGGGCCATGGCGTCGGCGTCAGGGTCTGTTCCTGGCGAGGACACAGGCTGCCCGGGAGCAAGCTCGGTCAGGCCGGCCGCTCTGAAGCGCATCAGGCCTGCCCTGTCTGGTCGCCGGCCCTGCTGTCGGCGATCCGTCGGGCTCGGTCGTAGAGTCCCGGTAGTTCAACGGATCGCGCCACCGTGCCAAATCCCGGTGTCGGGCCGGACCAGGCCAGCCGGTCGATCCCGCCCAGCAAGCCCGGCTCGATCCGCAAGGTTGCCAGGTCCCGGAACAAAAAGGCGAGGTCCCGGTTGGCGGCGAGCGTCGCCGCCAGCTTGGCACCACCCCGCAGGGAGACCTCCCAGCGGCCCTGGACGTCTGGGATGGCCTCCAAGTGACTGTAGCGGGCGAGAATGGTCGTGGCCGAGCGGGCGCCCCAGCCGGCCAGCCCTGGGAACCCGTCCGAGGAGTCGCCCACCAACGCCAGCCAGTCGGGGATGGACGCGGGCGCGACCCCGAAGCGTGTCCAGACGCCTGCCTCGCCGATGGTCGCCGAGTGGCCTGCGCGCCGGTCGAGCTGGACCACCCTGTCGCCCGACACGCACTGCGCCAGGTCCTTGTCCGGCGTGCAGATCACCACCTGCTCAACCCGGTCGTCGGCCGCCGCCACCGATGCCGCCGAGGCGAGGGCGTCGTCGGCCTCCAGCTCGACCATCGGCCACACCACCAGGCCCAGCGCACCCACCGCCTCCTCCAGCAAACCGAACTGCGACGCCAGCGCGGGCGGCGTGGCGGCGCCCGTCTTGTAGCCGGGCCAGAGCTGGTTGCGGAAAGACTCGATCACGTGGTCGGTCGCGACCCCCACATGGGTCGCCCCGCTCTCAAGCAGGTCCAGCAGGGATGCCAGCACCCCGCGGGTGGCTGCGACCTCCTGGCCGGAGGCGGTCACATGCGATGGCCGCCCGAAGTGGTGGCGAAACAGCTCGAAGGTCCCGTCGACCAGGTGCACCTTCACCGAGCTACACTTGGACCAGCTCGATGAGGGTGCCGAATGCTCCCTTTGGGTGCAGGAACGCCACCACGGTGCCCCGGGATCCGGCGCGGGGCCGCTCGTCGACCACGCTCGCCCCGGCACGTTTGGCGGCTTGCAGCGCCAGCGCACAGTCGGCCACCCTGTAAGCGACGTGGTGGAGGCCCTCGCCACGACGCTCCAGCCAGCGAGCCACCGGCGAGTTGGCCCTGGTCGGAGTGATGAGCTGGATCCACGAGTCGCCGAGGCGGATCAACGCCTCCTCGACGCCGTCCAGGTCGACGCATTCGCGGTGGGTGACTATGACGCCGAATGTAGCCCGGTACCAGGCAACCGCCGCGTCCAGGTCACGTACCGCGATTCCAACATGGTCTATGTCGGTGAAGCTCATCGGCCCACGGTAGAAGGCATCAGCCACTCACCGCCCTGCGCCCTTCGATCGCCCGCCCCAGGGTCAGCTCGTCGGCGTACTCCAGGTCACCCCCCACGGGCAGGCCGCTGGCAATGCGGGTGACCCGCAGGCCAAGGGGGCTCAGAAGGCGGGCGAGATACATGGCTGTGGCCTCACCTTCCAGGTTGGGATTGGTGCACAGGATCACCTCGGCGACCGCCTCCGGGCCGATGCGGGCCAGGAGCTCACGGACCCTGAGCTGGTCCGGGCCGATTCCCTCGATTGGATTGATAGCCCCCTGGAGGACGTGATAGCGGCCACGGAACTCCCGGGTGCGCTCGACAGCGACGATGTCGCGAGGGTCCTCGACGACGCACAGGACAGTGCCATCACGCCGCGGGTCAGTGCAGATGGCGCAGCATTCGGCCTCGGCGACGTTGAAGCAGCGCACGCAAAGCGAGGTCCGACGCTTAGCCTCGACGATCGAACGGGCCAGCCGGAGCGAGTCCTCCTCGGGCACCTTGAGCAGGTGAAAGGCAATCCGCTGGGCTGACTTGGGCCCGATGCCGGGCAAGCGCCCGAGCTCGTCGATCAGGTCTTGGACGGGAGCGGCGTACATGTGGGCGCTCAGCCCGGGTGCTGGGAGGGAGTTGGGGGCTCGCTGGCTTTGGGCGGCGCTGTCGGGGTGGGAACAGGGGTTGGGGGCTCGCCAGCGGCGGGGGGCGACGGTGGCGTGGCGGACAGGCCCAGGGCCTCCATTGCCCCGGTCAGCAGATCTGGAAGGCTGGCGCCGAGTCCCGGCAAACCGCCAGCTAACAGACCAGGAAGGTCGGCGCCGAGCACGGAGAGTCCGCTGAGCATCCCTGCCAGGCCCCCGCCTCCGGCATCCTCGACCTCGGCTTGGTCGAGTGCGTGGTTGATCGCCGCCGATATCAGGTCCTCGATCAGGCTCGGGTCGTCGGGGTCGATTGCCGAGGGATCGACATGGACTGCGCTGCAGGCGATGCCCGAGGGCGTGTGGGCGCCACCGGTCAGGGTGACGGTCACGACCCCGCCAGCGGCGCTCCCGACGAAGCCGATCTCGCCATGCTGAGCTGCAGCGGAAGGCGGGGCACCCAGCGCCTGTGCCTGGCGCATGAGCTCGCTGAGGTTGGGAAGCTCGAAACCTCCGGTCATGTGATGTCACCTCCGTCTCGGAGCGACCCGTTAGGGACCCTGGCCAGCATGTCTATTCGGTCTTGACCCACTCGGCGCCTGGGAACGCCTCGAGGAGCAGGCTATGGGCGGAGATGGGACCGCTGGCCGCTTCGGGCAGCCTGCGAACCTCCGAAGCGGGCAGGTCCTCGAACGCTTCTCGACCCTGAGTCGACTGGTGGGCTGCCGGGTCCTTGTTGTCGTCGACGACCAGGCGCAGCCGGACCTGAGTGCCAAAGTGGGCCGATAGAGCCGCCTCTACCTCGGCGCGAACGGGTTCGCAGTTGGCCCGGTGGTTGGCATCCGGAAGGGCAAAGACCGCCAGGCCATCCTGAGCGTCGAGGAAGCGGCCAGCCCGGAAAAGCGAACGGGCACGTGGTCGGAGCGCATCGAGCACATGGTCTCCCCACGCCTCGACCAGGTCGTCCCGACTTGGCGCCGGCGATGACGGAGCGGGATTGGTGGAGGTCGTTGCCGGGGCTGCGGCCCCGGTATAAGTGAGGGACAGCGGTGGCGGTGGGGCCAGGCGGGCGAGCCGCTCACGGGGCATTGACTGTTGCGGTCTCATGGCCTTCAAGGCTGCACGGGCGCCCGCAGCCGGTGCGTCGTCGGGTTGTGCGCCGTCGGTGGGTGGTGCGCCGTCGGTGGGTGGTGCGCCGTCGGTGGGTGGTGCGCCGTCGGTGGGTGGTGCGCCGTCAGGTGGCGCGTCGGGTATCGCTCTAGGACCCGACGGGGGCCGCGCCGACCCATGGTCTCCCTGGCTGAGGCGGTGCTCCAGCCGCTCGAGCCGCTCGACCAGGGCTGCGCTCGACGTGTCGGCCTCGGGGCTGGCCAGGCGGATCAGAGCCATCTCGAGCGAGATGCGTGGATCCAGCGAGTCACGCATCTCGACGAGGGCCTGTCCAATAGTCTCCATGGCCCGCACCACCCCAGCAGTGCCCAACCGCCCGGCCTGCGCTCCAACCTTCTCGCGCTCCTCGTCACCCAGCTCGACCAGCCTGGGCGCCAGCTTGGCCAAGAATCCCTGCCGGAGCTGCTCGAGCAGCTCGGTGGCCAGCCTGGCTGCATCCCGTCCGGAGGCAATCCCCCGGGCCACCGCCACAAGCGCGCGCTGTGCATCTTGCTCGCAAAGCGCCTCGACCAGCTCGTCGATGGCGGCTTCCTCGTCCGCGTCCTCCTCGGAGGCACCCTCCGCCGCCACAAGCTGGTCCAGGGCAGACAGTGCGTCACGTGCCGAGCCATTGGCCCGCTTGAGGGCCACCGAAAGCACCCCTGGCGCGAGGGTCAGGCCGGCGTCAGCTTGGACGTCACGAAGCAAGCCCGTCAGCACGCCGGCGCCCAACAGCCGGAACTCGAAGTGCTGGGTCCGACTGACGATCGTGTGAAGGACCTTGTGTGGGTCGGTGGTGGCCAGCACGAACACCACGTGCGGCGGGGGCTCTTCCAGGGTTTTCAGCAGCGTGTTCGAGGCCGGAGTGGACAGCATGTGGACCTCGTCGATGATGTAGACCTTGTGGCGGCCTGGCGTTGCCAACGCAGCTCGGGCCACCAGGTCCCGCATCGCATCCACACCGTTGTTGGAAGCCGCGTCCAGCTCGTGGACATCGAGGGAGGCACCCCGGGTGATTGCCATGCATGATGCACATTGCCCGCAGGGCTCTCCGTCGCGTATCGCCTCGCAGTTGAGGGCTTTGGCCAGGATCCGGGCGGTGGAGGTCTTGCCGGTGCCCCTGGGGCCGCTGAATAGATATGCGTGGCTTACGTGGTCCCGACGGACTGCGTTGCGCAGCGCTGTGGCCACATGGTCCTGCCCGCGCAGCTCCGAGAAGCGCTGGGGTCGGTAGCGCCGGTAGAGGGACTGGTAGGGCGGGTCCTCCACGGCGCCCCAGCCTACACGTGCTGCCTCCGCTCGTGCTGCCTCCGCTCGTGCTGCCTCCGCTCGTGCTGCCTCCGCTCGTGCTGCCTCCGCTCGTGCTGCCTCCGCTCG
>JAVKSL010000019.1:11794-30800 GCA_039583695.1 Acidimicrobiales bacterium
TGCTGCCTGCCGCTCGGTGCGACGGCCAGGCTTGCTGCGGCACACGGGTCTGCCCGTTGAGAGCTGCTGCCTTCCGGCCCTGACTCGGTTCGCGGGCTGCCGTTGCGCAGGGCCCAGCCGCCGCACGGAACGGCGGACTCGACGCAGAGGATAGCTTGGATCGATCGGAGGGGTGCGAGAGCGGCCGAATCGGCACGACTGGAAATCGTGTGTCCTGCAAGGGACCGTGGGTTCGAATCCCACCCTCTCCGCCGCCGCCGCCACCACTGCCGCATAAAGGCATAAAGTCTGTTACCTGACCGGCGCTGTGGCGTCAGAGCGAGGAGTGCCAATGTCACGTCGACAGTTTGGGTTCCTGATGGGGTTCCTCATCGTATGGCTGGCGTGGGTGGCCTCCTGGGTCGTCCTGGCCGCCGTGATCGCCGGGGGGATCTGCTGGCTGGTGGTTGGCTTGCTCGAAGGCGGGCTCGATCTAGAGAGCATCTCCGCGCGATTCCGTGACGAGTCCCGACGCCGCTGACACCACTGGCCGACTGAGCTCTCACCGCACTTGCACGATCGCCTACCCAGCTGACAAGGAGCAACTGCGCATGTCTACTCCCGAGTCCACCGATGCCGAGTCCACCGATGCCGAGATCACCGAGGTCAAGATAGCAACCCCCGCTTCGACCGGGCCCACCGCGGCGACCGCCTCCAAGACGGGGCCCCGGACCTCCGGAAAGCCGCTCGATCGCCAGCCGCCCGGTGCCCGATTGGTCACCGAGAGAGGCGTCACCCAGATATCCGATGTGGTTGTATCCAAGATCGCAGCCCTCGCAACGAGGGAGATCCCCGGTGTCTATGCGATGGGCAAAGGCCTGGCCCGGGCCTTCGGCGCCCTGCGTTCGAGGGTTCCTGGAGGACCCAGCACCGACACTAGCTCCCAGGGGATAATCGTGGAGGTCGGGGAGCGCCAGGCCGCCATCGACATCAACATCGTGGCTCATTATGGCCTGAGCATCATCGAGACAACCGAAGCGGTGAGGGCCAACGTCATCGACAGGCTGGAGACGATGACCGGCCTGGAGGTGGTGGAGGTCAACATCAATGTCGACGACTTGCACTTCGACTCTGAGCTTGGCTTGGACGACGGACCCAGCAGAGTTCTTTGAGCACGGGCACTGGCCAGCCAGACCGACGAACCCTGGCGACGGCGGTTGCCCAGGCGGCGGCGGCCGTGCCTGGAGTGGCTGGCCTGTCGGCGGGGCGAGGTGTTCAGGTGGGTGTCCAGTTTCCCGGGGGCACGGTCCAGGGAGTCGCTCTGCAAGCTGAGGCGGTGGTCGTGCATGTCGTCCTCGACCAGTTCCCCCTGAGCGCGGTGGTCGAGCCGGCCCGGTCCGCGGCCGAGAACGCCTTGCGCCAACTCGGCGATCAGCGGCCGGTCGAGATCGTGGTGGATGACGTGATCCTCGAAGCGCCGGGCCCCGGGTGGGACACCCCGCCGTGAGAGTGACCAACCGGCTCCTTGGGATCCTGGTCGGCCTGGCCCTGGCAGCGGCGGGAGGGTTCATGGCCTTCGAGACGATCCTGGCCGCAGCCGGCCAGCCTTTTTTGGTGATCCCAGGTCGGCAGTGGTTGACGGTGCTTCGCCACACCAAGTGGTCGGCCGCCACCGTGATCGTGGTCATGGCTGTGATCGCCGCGGTGGGCGTGGTCCTCCTGATCGCCGAGGCCCGCCGCTGGCGCCGCTGGAGAGCACCCATCGCTGCGGCCAGGGGAACCGCTGCCATCGCTGCGGCCAACGGGACCACAACCTGGTGGGTAACCCGCCGGTCGGTGGAAGCACACCTGGCCCGGCAGCTACGAGCCAGCACCGACGCCCTGCGCCCCCGCTTCCGCCTGAACCCGCGTGATCGCCAGTGGCGGATCAGGGTGCTGGCGGGTATGCCAGTCCTTGCGGACCAAGACGCGCGGGCAGCGATGGCCGGACAGATCGAGGAGATCGCCACTCAAGTCCTGGCCCGCCTTGGCGCACCAGGGTCGAGCCGGATCAAGGTCCGGCTTCGCCGCCAGCGCCGTGCGGGACGCAGGGAGGTCTTCCGGTGAGCGACCGGGCCAACCGGATTGCGGGGGCGATGCTCGCCGTTGCGCTCCTGGCAATCGGAGGCCTGGGCCTTAGCGTCGCTCTGGGGGCGTGGGGGCACTCTGCCCCAGTCAACCTGGTGGATCCCATCGTTGTGAGATGGTGGCACGACGGCGGCTGGAAGTCCTTCGCATCTTTGGCATTCATCGGTCTGGTGCTGTTCGTGCTGGGCTTGACCCTGACCTGGGCGGAGCTCCGTCACCGGGGGCCGAGCCCTCTTGGGGACTTCGAAGCCTCGCCCCGGACCGGTGTGCCAGAGGCGCCCCAACGAGGCTTGACAACACTTCGAGCCGCGCCCCTGCGTCGTGCCCTGGAGTCGGACCTGCGCGCGATCGATGGGGTTCAGCGTGCCTCGGTAAGCCTCCTGGGAGGGCCCGGCGGGCTGGAGCTGCGCGCGCAGCTGGATGTCGGGGACCGCGCTGAGCTGACCAGCGTCGGCGACAATCTAGCCAAGGCGATCGAGCGGCTCGCGCTCACCGTCGGCTTTGGTCCGAGCCTGGTTGAGGTTACGATCTCACTGGTCCCCGAACCGGATCAGCGAGTCAGCTGAGGGACCCGCGTAGAACGAACCGTAAACCCACATGATCCGAAGGGAGAGCGAAGTGGAGCAACGAGCGCTGGGCGACGGCTTGGCAGTGTCGGCAATCGGGCTGGGATGCATGGGGATGAGCCAGTCCTACGGACCCGGAGACGACGCCGAGTCGGTGGCCACGATCCGGCGTGCTGTCGACCTCGGGGTGACCCTCCTGGACACGGCCGATATGTATGGTCCCTTCACCAACGAGCGCTTAGTCGCAAAGGCCATCACCGGGCACCGCGACGAGGTCACCATCGCTACCAAGTTCGGCATCGAGCGCCTCGAGGATGGCACCACAGTGGGGATCAACGGACGCCCCGACTACGTCAGAGCTGCATGCGACGCTTCCCTGCTCCGCCTCGGGACCGACCGGATCGACCTGTACTACCAGCACCGGGTGGACCCTGAGGTCGCCGTGGAAGAGACCTGGGGCGCCATGGCCGAGATGGTGGCCGCGGGCAAGGTTCGCCACTTGGGTATTTCGGAAGCGGCACCGACCACGGTGCGCCGAGCCCACTCGGTTCACCCGGTGGCCGCTTCTCAGAACGAGTACTCCCTGTTCAGCCGGGACCCTGAGGACGGCCTGCTGGAAACGCTGCGAGAGCTGCGAATCGGCCTGGTGGCTTTCAGCCCGCTGGGACGGGGTTTCCTGTCTGGATCGATCCGCAGACCTGAAGACTTCCCGCCTGGCGATGTCCGCCGGCGCTACCCGAGATTCCAGGGGGAGAACTTTGCCCGCAACCTGGAGTTGGTGAGCAGAGTCCGCCAGCTTGCTGAGGAGCGGGGCGTGACGGCGGCTCAGATTGCCATTGCGTGGGTACTGGCGCAGGGCGATGACGTCGTGGCAATCCCCGGGACCAAGCGGCGCACGTACCTGGAACAAAATGTGGAGGCCCTCCAGATCGAGCTGAGCGCCGACGACCTGGCGGCGATCGAGGACGCCGCCCCGAGGATGGGGGTAGCCGGAGACCGCTACCCCCCCGAGCAGATGGCCCTGCTGAACGGCTGACCATCTGCAGGGCCGACCCTTTGCACGGCGCCCGGACCGCCGTTACTACAGAGCAGAGCGCAGTGGTGAGCCCACTGTGTGCAGGTGCTTGACCACCATGCGGTACGAGGCCAAAGGGGTGGTCTCGGCGTAGGTATAGCCGTTGTCGGCACAGAACTTGCGGATCAGGGGCTGGACCCGCCGGAGGCTCCTCATCGGCATGGTGGGGAACAGGTGGTGCTCGATCTGGTGGTTGAGACCCCCGAAGGCAATGCTCACCAGACGCCCGCCGATGATGTTGCGAGCAGTTAGGATCTGCCGGCTGACGAAGCCCTCTGGCTCGGCCCCTGCCGCTGGCATCGGCATCCCCTTGTGGTTGGGAGCGAACGCGCAACCCAGGTACAGCCCGAATAGACCCTGCTGCACCGCTATGAACTCCACAGCCCGCAAGGGTGAGAGAATCAGGAACACCGCGGTCAGGTAGCCGGCGAAATGGACCAGCAACAAGACAGTCTCGGTCCGCCTGAATCGCACCACCCGGCTGCGCAGCTTGCGCATGCTGAACACGTGCATGTTGAAGCCCTCGAGGAGGGTCACCGGGAAGAACAAGAATCCCTGGTGCCGGGCGAACCAGCGGAACGCGCCACGAGAGCCCATCGCCTGGTCATTGGTCCAGGCGATGGGGCCGGGGGCCACATCGGGGTCCCGGCCCACGTCGTTCGGATGGGCGTGGTGCGCGTTGTGCTTGTCCACCCAGTAGCCGTAGCTCATCCCGATGGCCAGGTCGGCGTGAAGCAGGCCCACGAGGTGGTTCACCATCGGGCGAGCCGAGATCTGGCGGTGTCCGGCGTCGTGACCGATGAACCCGGTCTGCGCGCCCATGATCCCCAGGAACGCCGCCACCAATAGGACGTACCCGGAGCTGCCCACCCAGGCCAAGGCCAGCCAGCCACCGATCAGCAGGCAGGCATTCACCCCGATGCGGACTGCGTAGCGGGACCCCCGACGTTCCAGAAGACCGGTGAGGCGCACCTGGCGGGCCAGCTCAATGTAGTCCCGGTCGCCGTTGCACGAGCCAGCTCGCGCCTGGTTTACGGCTAGCAATGTCTCCAAGATGTGCCTCGTCCTCTGAGGTCTCCAACGGTGGCGGCGCCACCGGTTCCCTCGCTGTCGAAGGCACGGCCACGATAGCTCATCCGTGGACCCAAGTGTTGACACGGGACCCTAGGCTTGCAACAGAGCCCGACGGAGGGAGGATGCTTTGAGCGACGAGGTTCGAGTTGGCTTGGCGCTGGCCGCCACGTGCATCGGCTTGGCGCTTATAGTCGATTGGGTTGTGAGGGTGCTCCAGGTCCCGGCCTCCCAGGAGGAGGTCTGAACGAACCCAGCGTCCTGAGCCTCGACCAGGTGGGAATCCGCCGGGCCGGCAAAGCGATCCTGTCCGGCATCGACTGGACGGTCCAGGCCGACCAGCGCTGGGTTCTCCTCGGCCCCAACGGCTCGGGAAAGACGACGCTCTTGTTGGTCGCTGCCGCAGAGCTGCGCCCCTCGAGCGGCGTTGCCACCGTGCTCGGCCGGCGACTCGGCCAGGCGGACATGCGCGCCCTTCGAACGGAGATCTCCCTGGTGAGCGGCTCGGTCCTGCGCAAACTACGCCCCAGTCTCACCGTGGGCGACGTGGTGCTCACCGGCCTGCACGCCGCGCTCGAACCCTGGTGGCACCATTACACCGACCAGGATCGGGACCGGGCGCGCCACCTGCTCGCCACACTCGGCCTGGGGGGCCTCGCCCACCAGGAGCTGGCGGTCGTGTCCGAAGGAGAGCGCCAGCAGGTCCTGATGGCCCGGTCCCTCATGGGCCAGCCGCGGCTGCTCCTGCTGGACGAGCCGGCTGCCGGCCTGGACTTCGGCGCTAGGGAGGCCATCATGGCCCGCCTTCACAGGCTGTGCGGTGATCCATCCACACCGCCGGTGATCATGGTCACCCACCACGTCGAAGAGATCCCAGTTGGGATCACCCACGCAGCCCTCCTTGCCGAGGGGTCGCTCGTGACCACCGGGCCGCTGGAGGAGGTGCTCACCGACAAGTGGCTCTCGGCCTGCTTCGGGCTCGCGGTCACACTACGACGGGAGGACGGGAGGTGGTGGGCACGCGCCGGCGAAGCGCTCGGGAGCGTGCACGGCTCCGGAGGGGCACAACCGGTCCAGGGCCAGCATGCGGGGGCCCACTCCTAACTCCCGGGGCCTGACGGGCTACGGTGCGGGGCATCTATATAGGCCCGTGGATCCACAAATGGTTTGGGTTGGGAGGGGTGCTGATCGCCACAGGGATCGGGGCACGTTCGTCGGCCGGGCCACCAGTGACCGTTCCGTATATTTTTACCCTGTGCACCACCCCGGCGGGGCCAGCCCGGTGCTGCCCAGCCCGATGCGCCCCAGCCCCGTGACGGACAGGTGAGGGAGGCACCGACGTGATCGGCCAACTGTGGCGCGATCTGGTCGGCAAGCCGCTGCGAGCCAGCGAGGCCGGATCCGAGGAGATCGGGAGCGTGGAGGGCCTCCCTGCGCTCTCCCTCGACGCGCTGACCTCGGTGGCCTACGGACCCGAGGCGATCTTGTTGGTGCTGGGCACGGCGGGAGTGGCCGCCCTGCACCTCGTGCTGCCCGTGACCGTGAGCATCGTGGTCCTGCTGGCCCTGCTGGTCACCTCCTACCGCCAGGTGATCGACGGCTACCCCGGAGGCGGCGGGGCCTATGCCGTGTCACGGGCGAACCTAGGCGGCAAGGCGGCGCGCCTGGCGGCAGCCTCGTTGATCGTCGACTACACCCTGACCGTCGCAGTGTCGATCTCTGCCGGCATAGCCGCCCTCACGTCCGCATTCCCCACGCTGATACCACTGACAGTACCCCTTTGCCTGGTGATGCTGGGTTTGATCGCGCTGGTGAACCTACGGGGCCTGGGTGACGCGGCCCGTGCCTTCCTCGTCCCCACCGCCATGTTCATCGTCGGGCTGCTGGCCATCATCGCCGTGGGGCTCGTGCATCCGCTCCACCCCCACCTGGTCCAGCCGGGGCGCTCGCTGGTTGTCAGCTCGGCGCCTGCCGCCATCGGAGTGCTGCTCATCCTCAAGGCCTTCTCCTCGGGCTGCAGCGCCCTGACGGGTGTCGAGGCGATCGCCAACGGGGTCCCGCTATTCCGCCAGCCTCGCGCCAAGCGCGCCAAGCGCACCGAGCTCCTGCTCGGGGTGATCCTCGCCGCCATGCTCCTGGGCCTCGCCGTGCTCGCCGCCCGCTTCCACATCGGACCTCGTTCGAGCGAGACGGTCCTGAGCCAGATCATGGCCGCGTCGGTCGGTAGGAGCTGGGCCTACTACACCGTCTCGCTCTCGATCACCGCGGCCCTGGGCCTGGCAGCCAACACCTCCTTCGGGGGTCTGCCGGTGCTCACCAGCCTGCTGGCCAAAGACAACTACGTGCCCCACGCCTTCGCCCAGCGCAGCGAGCGTCTGGTCTACTCACGGGGTGTAGTGGTCCTGACGCTGCTGGCGGCGGCGCTGCTGGTGGCCGTGGGGGGCAACACCAACTCCCTCATCCCGCTCTACGCCATCGGGGTGTTCACCGGGTTCACCCTGGCCCAGACAGGCATGGTTGTGCACTGGCATCGCTCCCGCGTCGAAGGCTGGCGCCGGCGGGCAGCGATCAACGGGACCGGGGCCGTGGTCACCTTCGTAGCCACCGTCGTGTTCTTGGTGAGCAAATTCGCTGCCGGAGCCTGGGTGGTGGTGGTCGCCGTACCCCTGCTGATAGTCGGTTTCTGGCGGGTGAATTCCTACTACCAGGGGGTCGGATCGCTCCTGGCGCTGGGTCAGGAGCCCGCAGCCCCCACCGTCAAGCCAACCCTGGTGGTCGTGCCGGTTACCAACCTGTCAAGCCTGACCGCGATGGCGATCTCCGACGCCCTCTCCTTCGGCCACGAGGCGGTGGCGCTGCGCGTCGTGTTCAGCGACGACCAGGAGGAGGCCGACCGCCTCGACGCCGAGTGGTCGGAGTGGAACCCGGGGGTCCGCCTCGTCCTCCTGCACACCCAGTACCACTCGGTCGTCAGCCCGGTCCTGGGGTTCATCCGCCACGTAACCTCGAGCGAGCGCCGGGTGATGGTGCTCATACCGGTGGTTGTGCCGAAGCGCTGGCGCCACCGCCTGCTGCACAACCAGCTCAACTTGGCCCTGAGCTCGGCGCTGGCCCGCGAGCGCGATGTGGTGGTGGCGCGAAGCACCCTTCGGATAGAGGAGTAGCAACGCGGCTGGGTTCGTGGAGCCCGGGCAACCAGGCCCGACGGCCGCGCGCTAAGGGTCCGCTGCGCAACTACTCGCGCGGCCGCTTCACATTCGGCCTTGGTGTTGCTACATGTTCGGCCTCCGGCCGCACAAGTAGTTGCTACGCGGTCCCTAACGGGCTATAGCCGTTGGATGCTGGGCTCCCCGACCATCGTGGTCAGACCGCTGGGACCTTTCCAGGGTCACGGACCTCCCGAACGAAGGGCGCGACGATCCATATCATCTTGCCGCCGCCCGCCCTGCTATGGTTGGCCGGCCGCCGGGGACCCGGGGCCTGGCCGAAGCCCTGGCGGTACGATGAGAACGCCCAACCAGACCAAAATCCATCACGGCGGGCCCCCACCATTCCAAGGACCTCGCCACCGGCTCCCCGGATGGATGCTCGCCGCCCTGGCAGCCGGCGCGCTGGCTACCGCGGCCGCTCTCGCCGCGGGAGCGCGGACCCTCCCCGCTGCGGCCGCGATCCCCCCGAGGGCTCCTTCGGCGGCTTCGGCCGCGCCCGGCTACTGGGAGGCAGGCGCCAACGGGGCCGTCCTCAGCTACGGCAACGCTGGCTCCCAAGGCTCGATCCCAAGGCCGGCATCACCAGTCGTGGGCATGGCCGCAACACCCACCGACACCGGCTACTGGCTGGCCGAGGCCAACGGCAGCGTCTTCGCCCGCGGCGCCGCCCGGCTCTACCCCCGCACCGGCGGCGACCAGCTGCGCACCCCGGTAGTGGGTATAGCTGCCGCCCCCGGCGGCAGCGGGTACTGGCTGGTCAGCGCTCATGGCGGGGTGACGGCGTACGGCGACGCCGGAGCTTTTGGGTCTGCGGGTCACTACAAGCTGCGGGCCCCCGTGGTGGGCATGGCCGTTTACCCCGGCGGGGCAGGGTACTGGGTCTTCGACTCCCACGGGGACGTGTTCAACTTTGGTGCCGCGCCCTTCGTGGGCTCCACGGCATACAACGCTCTGGCCGCCCCGATAGTGGCAATGGCCCCCACACCCAGCGGCCAGGGGTACTGGCTGGTGACCCGCAACGGGGAGATCTACAGCTTCGGCGACGCCATTTTCCACGGCTCGACCCACGCACAGGGCCTCGCCCTGAATGTCGCCGGAATAGCCGCCACGCCCAGCGGTCGCGGCTACTGGGTCCTCACCGCCAACGGTGGGGTGTCCTGCTTCGGCGACGCCTCCTTCTACGGTTCGGCGGTCACCCAGCACCAACCGATCCCGGGCGCCGCCCTGGTTGCGACCGAGGCGCACCCCGGCGCGCAAACCTCCATCTTCTACTACCCGTGGTACGGGACCCCCGCCACCGTCGGTTACTGGCGACACTGGAACGAGGGTGGTCACCACCCGCCGCTCGACATCGGTTCCGATTACGATCCCCTGCTGGGCGCCTACTCCAGCACCGATCTGGCTGTTGTGGCCACCCAGATGGGCGAGATCGCCCGGGCCGGGATCAACGAGGTGATCTCCTCGTGGTGGGGCCGCGGCTCCTACGAGGACCAGGCCCTGCGGGTTGTCGCCCCCCAGGCCAGGGCCAACGGGCTCGAGCTGGCAGTCGAGATCGAGCCGTACTCCGGCCGCACCCCCGCCGGAGTGGCCGGCGACATCTCCTACCTGCGCTCCAGCTACGGGATCACCGATTTTTACATTTACCAGGTGGCCGACAGCCCTGCAGCAGCTTGGGCAGCGGCCCTCGGACCGGTGCGCGCGGGCATCCGCCTCTTCGCCGCAGGCAATCCGAGCGACATGATCACCGGGACCTTCGACACCTTCGCCGCCGCGGCCGGATTCGACGGCATCTACACCTACGACCCCTACGAGCTCACCGGATCCGACTTCGCCGGCATCTGCGGCGCGGCCCGGATGAACGGCCTGTTGTGCTCCCCCTCGGTATCGCCCGGCTTCGAGTCGCTGCGCGCTGAGCACGTCACCAACATCAAGCCCCGGGACGGCGGCGACACCTACGCCAACTCCTGGTCGGGCGCCCTGGCAGCCAACCCCGACCAGGTCAGCATCACCAGCTTCAACGAGTGGCACGAGGGCAGCCAGATCGAGCCGGACCAGGCCCTGTGCATTCCCGGCTACTGCTACAAGACCTATTCGGGGTCGCCGTACGCCTATCTCGATCGGACCCTGTATTGGACGCAGCGCTACGTCTCGGAATACAAAGGGTAAGAGGGCACTGGTCTTTGGAGAAATGGAGCTTATTTCGCCACCAGACCGGCTCCCCACGCCATCGAGTTACGCCTCTTTGCTGGGCGCAATCGTCTTCGGCTTGCGATCGGACGGGCGGATTGGCGGGATCTCCGCCACCGGGAGGCGGCGACGAATGCCGCTCCAGGGGGCCGGGGGGGCCATCAGGCGGTCCGCCAGGGCGTACGCGATGGACTCGTAGTTGTTGCGCCAGCCGCGAAAGTCCGGCCAGGCTTCCTCTGCGCTGCGCTCCATCGGAAACCCCGCGGCGGCGAGGCGATCCACGCCGACCTTGTACGCCTCGAAGCTGAGCTCCAGCTCGCCATCGGGGTCGGGGTCGGGGTCGTAGCTGATCCTCTCCACCTGAGCGATCTCTCGTAGTGCCACGAAGCCCATCCGCAGGCAGAGACGGGACTGGGAGGGCGCCAGAGTGGGGGAGAGAGCCTGGTACAACGCGGCCGAATCGAGCACCGCCAGCAAACCGATGACCCAGGAGAAAAGGGGGCGGGGAGAGCGGAACCATAGCAACGAGGGATAGGTGGTGTGACTCTCGGCAACATCGGCTGCCCATTCCTCCCAGTTGTGGTACAGGTCGTGGAGGTCGTCCATGATCCCCACCAGCTGGTGGCGAGCCAGGAGCTCCGGCCCCCAGGCTGGCACCCCGGCCCGGCCGCCGAGCAGGGTTACCTGTACCTCCCGCCGGTTGAAGGCACCATACAGAGTGGGCAGGTAGCCGATCTGGAGGGCCACGATCACCAGGCCGGTGGCGGCGGCAAGCAGGTCAACCGCCAGGGACGCCGTGTGGCGCGGGGCGACGAAGCCCAGGGTGAACATCGAGGAGCCAGCCTCCCG
This sequence comes from Acidimicrobiales bacterium, assembly GCA_039583695.1. Taxonomy (GTDB): domain Bacteria; phylum Actinomycetota; class Acidimicrobiia; order Acidimicrobiales; family JAJPHD01; genus JAVKSL01. The sequence continues at coordinate 22,858 of JAVKSL010000019.1, forward strand.
GAGCGCAGCCCCGAACCCGTCGCCGGCGATCTGTAGTGGCCAGAGAATGAGGCTGTATCCGACCAGGGCCGTGCCCACCCAGCAGGCCAGCAGGACCAGCAGGCCAACGGGCTCGCAAGCGGCCAGCAGCCGGTCCTTGGTCCTGTAGCGAGCCGGGACCCTGGCGACCAGGCGGAACGCCCATCGGACCATGGACAGGACCAGCCTGGCCAGGTAGCTGCGGGATGCCCGGGGCACCAGCAGGACCCGCAGCACGCTGGTCGCCATGATCGCCAGCAGGACGACCCCGAATGCAAAGCCGACCCAGCTCATCGACACGTTGGTGGGCGCACCCTCCTACGCCTGAGCATCGAGGAGCTTCCTCCCCGTCACGACAGAAACCAACAACAGGTCGTCCAAGAGGACGACCGCTTCATTGGAGGGCGATGCCAGGATCGTCAATCTCGGTGATCGCCTTGTCGTATGCCTGCCCGCGACGCGAGGCCTTCGCCGTCGAGACTCGCTGACTCATCTGGCTGGCATAGTACCGGATTCCCGTTACAAGGCTCTCGTACAGGCTCTAAGCTGGACCCGGCGCTGGCCAGAAGGAGGGAGGCGTGACCGAGCTGCCCGACTTGAGCCCGACCCGGGTGTACCTCGAGGTGGGAAAGCGCTGGACGTTCGCGTGCGCTCTCGACTGGCCGGGCTGGGCCCGGCGGGCCAAGGATGTCCAGGCAGCGCTCGACGCAATGATGAGCTACGCCCCTCGTTACGCGGTGGTTGCAGGACCCGATCTCTCTCCAGGGCAGCTCAAGCTAGAGGTGATCGGCCAGGTCGAGGGCAACGCGACGACCGACTTCGGCGCTCCGAGCGCCATCGGAGCCTGGGACGAAGAGGTCTCCGAGCCAGCTGAGCTGGAGCGTCTCGCCGAGCTGTTGAGCAAGACCTGGCTGGCCTTCGACGAGACGGTCGCGGCTGCGCCAGCCTTGCTACGAAAAGGACCACGAGGTGGGGGCCGGGATCGGGATGCTATCGCCGATCATGTTCGGGAGGCCGAGCGCACCTATGGCTCGAAGATCGGAGTGCGCATAGCCCCCGGCACCCCCTGGCCAGACCAACGCCTGGCCTGTCTCGACGCCCTGCGAGCTGGAGCACCACAGGCCCCCTGGCCAGCCAGCTACGCCATTCGCCGACTCGGATGGCACGTGATGGACCACGTCTGGGAGATCGAGGATCGTAGCCAGCAGCTCCGGTAAGGGCCTGGCAGGGAACAACCTGGGCGGCGGGCACGGCTATAGCCCTATGAGGACCGCATTTGGGCGGCTTCGCCGCCCTGTTGTTCTCGTACAGGCCCTAATCACGGTGTTGTGATTATCCACAGCTTGTGGATAATCCTGTGGAAAAGGAAGGCGGCGCAGAGGTGTCAGGCACGGGCGCCTGGCTTTGTCGCCTGTTGACTCGTTTCCAGGTCAACGCGTCGGCCCGGAGCCACAGGTATCCGGTCGCTGCGCTCCCAAACGCGCCGCCAGCGATTGGCACCCCGAGTGTTGCGCTAAGCTGTAATCACCAGCGTGTGACTATCCACAGCGTGTGGATGATCCTGTGGAGAATGGAGGTAGCGGAGAGGTGACAGCGGCGAGGGACTCCTTCTGTCACCTTCACACCCACACCGAGTTCTCCATGCTGGACGGGGCGGCGCGCATCACCGACGCGGTCGCGGCAGCGGTGGCCGACTCCCAGCCCGCCCTCGGGATCACCGACCACGGCAACATGTACGGGGTGCTGGACTTCTACCGGGCCTGCCGGGATGCCGGGATCACCCCGGTCATCGGCCTGGAGGCCTACATGGCCGCCGAGAGCCGCCTCGAGCGGCCCACCCGGCGAGGCAAGCTCGACGACACCGGGGGAGAGGTGGAGGGGGGCGAGAAGCTCTACTACCACCTAACGCTGCTGGCCGAGACCAACGCCGGCTACCGCAACTTGATGAAGCTTTGCAGCGCGGCCTTCTTGGAGGGCTACTACTACAAGCCTCGCCTGGACTGGGAGCTACTGGATCGCTACCACGAGGGGATCGTCGCCACCACCGGCTGCCTTGGGGGCGTGGTGGCCCAGGCGCTGCTGCACGACGACCTGGCGGGAGCGACCAAGGCGGCCCAACGCTTGCAGGACATATTCGGGCCGGAGAACCTCTTTGTCGAGCTACAGGACCACGGACTGGCCGAGCAGCACCGGACCAATCCGGCGCTGATCGACATTGCGCGCCACCTCGGAGCACCCCTGCTGGCCACCAACGACAGCCACTACACCCGTCGCAGCGACGCTGCAGCCCACGACGCCTTGTTGTGCGTGCAGACCGGCTCCACCATGGACGACCCAAACCGATTCCATTTCGAGGGAGAGGAGCACTACCTCAAGTCCTCCGCCCAGATGCGGGAGCTTTTCGACGGGGCCGAGGCCGCGTGCGACAACACCTTGTGGATCGCCGAGCGCGCCCAGGTGGAGATCGAGCTGGGCCAGGCCCGCCTGCCGGAGTTCCCGGTGCCCGAGCGCTTCCGGGGAGCCACCTACGAGGAGGGCGCTTCGGCGTACCTACGCCATCTCACATACGAAGGGGCAGCTCAGCGCTACGGCCCGGCCCTGCCAGCCAAGGTCATCGAGCGACTCGACTACGAGCTGTCGGTGATCGCGGAGATGGGCTTTGCCGCCTACTTCTTGGTCGTTTGGGACCTGGTCCGCCACGCCCGCGAGTCGCACATCCGCGTCGGGCCAGGTCGTGGGTCTGCCGCCGGGTGCTGCGTGGCCTACTGCCTGCGCATCGTGGACCTGGACCCCATTCGCTGGGACCTGCTGTTCGAGCGCTTCTTGAACCCCGGACGAAAGCAGATGCCCGACATCGACATGGACTTCGACGAGCGCTTCCGCTCCGAGATGATCCGCTACGCCACCCAGCGATACGGCGCCGACCACGTGGCCCAGATCGTGACGTTCTCCACCATCAAGGCCCGTGCGGCGGTGCGCGACTCGGCCCGGGTTCTGGGCCTGGCGTACGCGGTGGGAGACCGCGTCGCCAAGGCGATGCCGCCTTTGGTGATGGGCCGCGACACCCCTCTCGAGGCCTGCCTGGAGCGCACGGAGGGCTACGAGGACGGCTACAAGGCTGCCGCGCCGCTACGGGAGATGTACGAGGCCGACCCTGACGCCCGCAGGTGCATCGACGTAGCCAGGGGCCTGGCCGGGCTGCGCCGCCAGGACAGCATCCACGCAGCCGCGGTGGTCATTACCCATGAGCCGCTCACCGAGCACCTGCCGATCCAGCGCAAGCCGGACCCCTCCGGCGTGGCCACCGATGCCCCGGTGGTGACTCAGTACGAGATGCACGGGGTGGAGGAGCTGGGCCTGCTCAAGATGGACATCTTGGGCCTGCGCAACCTCTCGGTGATCGAGTGCGCCCTGGACCTGATCCAGTCCTCGACGGGCACACGTCCGGACATCGACTCGATACCCCTTGACGATCCGGCGACTTTCGAGATGCTGCGCCGCGGGGACTCCGTGGGGGTCTTCCAGCTGGAGGGCGGGCCCATGCGGGCGCTGATGCGCTCGCTGGCGCCGACGGCCTTCGAGGACATCGCCGCCCTCAACGCCCTCTACCGGCCGGGCCCGATGGCGGCCAACACCCACAACGACTACGCCGACCGCAAGAACGGGCGCCAGGCTGTCTCCTACCCCCACCCGACGCTGGAGCCGGTGCTGTCGGACACCTACGGCCTGATGGTCTACCAGGAGCAGATGATGCGGGTGGCCCAGGCGATAGCTGGCTACTCGCTCTCCGAGGCCGACAACCTGCGCAAGGCGTGTGGCAAGAAGATTCGCTCGTTGATTGCCGCCGAGCGGGAGAAGTTTGTGGCCGGCTGCCAAGCGAACGGCCACGAGGCCGATCTGGGCACCAAACTGTTCGACATCATCGAGCCTTTCGCCGACTACGCCTTCGGCAAGGCACACGCCTACGGGTACGGCTATGTGGGTTACCAGACCGCCTGGCTGAAGGCCAACTACCCGGTCTGGTACATGGCCGCCCTGCTCACCTCGGTCACCGACGACAAGGACCGCACGGCGGTCTACCTGGCCGAGTGCCGGGCCATGGGCATCCGGGTGCTGGTTCCCGACGTCAACGTGTCGACCGCCGCGTTCAGCGCGCTGCCCCCTGCGGAGTCAGGCGACCTCGGCTCGATCCCGTTCGGCATGGCCGCGGTGCGCAATGTGGGCGCATCCTTGGTGGGCCACATCGTCGCCGAGCGCGAGCGGGGCGGGCCGTACAGGGACTTCTACGACTTTTGTGCCCGGGTCGACCCCGCGGTGCTGAACAAGCGCAGCCTGGAGTCTTTGATAAAGGCCGGTGCTTTCGACTCGCTCGGCCATCCGCGCCAGGGCCTGTGTGTCGTGTTCGAGCAGATCGTGGACCGCACCCTGGCCCGCAGGCGTGAGGCCGAGATGGGGGTGATGACCCTGTTTGGGGCGCTGGGCCTCGATGAGGGCTCACCTCGGGTGAGTGGGCACGGAGGTGATGGCAGCACCGATCAGGATTCCTTTGACGATTCTCGAATAGCGATACCCGATATGGAGCTCGACAAGGCAACCCGGCTGGCCTTCGAGAAGGAGATGCTCGGGCTGTACGTGAGCGATCACCCGATGATGGGGGTCGAGGCGGCGCTGCGGCGCCACACCGACACCGGCCTCGCCGAGCTGCGCGACGCCACCGCGGCGGGGACCCTCGCCGAGGGCTCGGTGCGGACGGTCGGGGGAGTGGTGACCGCCCTGTCCAGGCGGTGGACCAAGCGCGGGGAGCTCATGGCCACCTTCGTGCTGGAGGATCTGGAGGCGGCGATGGAGGTGTTCGTCTTCCCCAAGGTGATGTCCGCGGTGGGATTGATCCTCGATGACGACGCCATCGTGTGCGTCAAGGCCCGCCTGGACACCCGCGAGGACCAGGCCAAGCTGATCTGCCTGGAGCTGACTCGGCCCCCCCTGGTTGGCGACGGGGCGCGCCTGCTGGAGGTCTGCCTGCCGCTGGGCTCACTGAGCGAGCCCAAGGTGGCCAGCCTCAAGGCACTGCTCGTCGAGCACGCCGGCGATTCGCCGGTGCGCCTCCGGGTCGGGGGGTCGGTGCTGCGCCTGCCGCCGGAGTTCAACGTGGACACCGAGCGGGGGCTGCTCGGATCGCTGCGCGAGCTGCTGGGGGCTGGCGCGGTGGTTTCCTGAGGACGACTTTTATCCCGTGCTGGCCTGCCCACGTGGAACATTGCGGCCAGAGGGCCTATCCTTGTAGGAGAAGATGCGAAGGAGAGCGATCCAACTGTTGGCAATCGAGGTCGAGACCAAGGACTGTACGGCGCTCAGTGACGCTGAGCTGGGTGATATGGCTGATCTGTGCAACGACGGGCCGGCCGGGTTCGACATGGGGTGGCTCTCCAAGCAGCCCGAAGCCTGGGTCCTGGTGACCCAGGCCCGCCAGGGGGGACGGCTGGTGGGCTTCTCGTTCTTCACGCTGGAGCGCATCGGGGGGACCCCGTCGCTGCTGGTGGGCGTGGCCTCGGAGCGACCGGGCCACGACGCGGACGCCATCCTGGCCACGATGATGAGGGACCAGTACAATCGGGCCGTGCTCGCCTTCCCCGACGAGGACGTCCTGGTGGGGACGAGAATGCTCGATGCCCGGGCATTTGTCGCCTTTGAGGGCTTGGAGGAGGTGGTGCCCCGGCCAGCGCACCGAGCCACCGGCGAGGAGCGGGCCTGGGGCCGCCGGCTGGCCAAGCGCTTCGGGGCGGAGGGTCGCATCGACGACCGGACCTTTGTGATCACGGGAGACGGCTCACCCGGTGGGGTCCTCGAGCACAACCAGATCGGGTCGCAGGGGCCTGACCCTGCACTTGCAGGGCTGTTTGCGGGCCTGGACACAGGCCGGCGGGACTGCCTGGTCGCTTTTGGCTGGGCGATGGCGGAGGACCTGGCTGCGGCGCGCTGGGGCCGGCCCGAGGTGCTGGGCGCTGAGCCAGACGCTGGGCGCTGAGCCAGACGCTGGGCGCTGAGCCAGACGCTGGGCGCTGAGCCGGCCCGTCCAGGGACCAGTGGTCATGGCTTGGGCAGGATTGCCCCCACGGCCTTGTGGCAGTAGCCATCCTGAGGCTTGGTGAGCGATATCAGCAGGTAGCGCGGGCGGTAACCGAGCGCCGTGGCAAGGGCGTCACCCGAGCACCTGGGCGCACCGAAGCCGAGCGCCACCGAGCGTGCCCGTTCGTTGGAAACCACTAGGGAGTGTTCGAGGCCATCCCACTCGAATCGAGCCCTCACGGTGTCGCCGTCGACGAGCAGCTGAGGTCCCTGGGTAGGCCGGAGCAGCGAGAGCGAGGGATGGGTGCCCGACATCTGCCAGAACCTGATCGAGGGACCCAGGAAACCAAGCAGCGGGATCCGGGTGGGGGCCATCAATGCTTCGAGGTAGGTGCGCATCCTGCGATTTGAGATCCTCCTGCCTGGTTCGGGCGGTCCGGTGAACGGTACGGCCTCCGGCCTCGAAGGGTCAGGTGGCGCGTCGTCGTCGCCGATCACCGCGTGCCCCACGCGATATGGCGCGGCGAACTCCGCAACGTCGATCGCACTGGGCCAATGACCACGAACAAAGGCGCCAGAGTCCATGTCTATACCTGAGCACTCGCCTGGGCGCGAGTCGAGGACGACCAGGTCGAGCCCCGCACCGGGCACGGCAATACGCGTCAGGGGCTGTGTCGAGAGGGTGATAAGTGTGCTCACGCTCTATATCGTGCCTCGTGCGGACACACAAGTGGTGGATGGTACCAATTCAGTGTACGCGCTGAGACAAAACCGCAGGTGGAGCCGCTGCCTAGATGCAGATTGAGCCGATCAGGAGACCGTCACAGCTGACGGTAGCGACGGTGGTGCTTCGGGTCGTGGTGGTCGTGGTGGGCTTAGTGGTGGTCGTGGTGGTTGTGGTGGGCTTGGTGGTAGTTGTCGTGGACTGGCTCACGGTGGACTTGGTTGTCGTCGCTGAAGAGGTCCTCGTCGGGGCCGGGCTGGATGCCTGGGTAGCGGCCACGGGGGCAACATAATGCGCCGGAGCGGGAGACGTGGTGTGAGAGGCAACCGTGGCCGCGTGATGGGTCACAACGTGCTTGGCTGCCGGTTTGGTGCGCGAAGTGGGCTTGGTTGTGGCGTGAAGCACAGGCGCCGCGGTCGGGGGTGTCGAGCGTATTGTGGCCGGAGTCGCCTTCGAGGCCGCCAGCCGGGCGCCATTCCCGGAACCCCCCTGGGTGATGATGATTGCGGCGGCGATACCGGCGCACAAAAGGCCGGCTGAAACCCCAACTGCCGCGCGCTTTACCTTGCGATGATCACGGTTCTCTCCCGGGAAACTAATGGATGGCTCGAGGGCTGCAAACGCCAGGCTTGCTGTCGTCGACGCGCGCTCGTCGTCCGCCTCCAGCTCTTCGACATCAAACGTGTAGGCGAGACCGTCACGGAACTCGGTTGCCGGCTCGTCGATTGCCTGAGCTGGGTCGAGCGGGCGGGAAGCAGCGGGCGTGACCGGGCGGGAAGCAGCGGGCGTGACCGGGCGGGGGCCATATTCCCGCCGGACCGGCCTCATCGGGTTCACGGGCGGCACCGGGCGGGGCGTCGGGCTCGGCGGAGGCGTCGGGCCGGCTGCAGGTGCCACCTCAGCGGGCGTGACCGGGCGGGGGCCATATTCCCGCCGGACCGGCCTCATCGGGCTTGGCGGCAGTACCGGCCTCATCGACGAAATCGGGGCCTCCTCAACCGCCGCCTCCAAGCTCGCCCAGTCCACAAGAGCCGCACCACCCACACGAGCCGCACCACCCGCACCAGCTTCACGAGCCGCACCAGCTTCACGAGCCGCACCAGCTTCACGAGCCGCACCAGCTTCACGAGCCGCA